>NZ_JBDNJQ010000102.1:0-29093 GCF_051172895.1 Nostoc sp. CALU 1950
AACGCCGCAAGGTCGCTTGACATCTGGGCATCTGCTTTAACTTGACACCAATGGCATCTTGCCCGCCTTTGCATACGGGCACTCGTGTCGCCCACCCCACAAGATTGGGTAATTTATTTTTTGGAAGTTCCTAACCGAAAAGTATTGCCCTAGGTTGGGGAGCCACCGCTGTGGATGGGTTAGGCAATTAAGTTAAAACCTTGACATTAACATTAATGTCAAGGTTTAGCGTGAGAGAGTCCTTGTTAATTCACCTCTCATGCTCTACCCCCAACGTTTCGGCCAATTCACCAGAGAACACGCAGATACCGTAGCAGCCCTTTTGTGTGGCTTATTGCTATTTTTCGGATGGTTCGCCTTGCATCTCGGATGGTTGGGATTGGCGTTCCTGCTGCTACCGGCTGCTTATGTAATTGGTGGTTACGAAAGTGCGCGAGAAGGATTAACTACTCTCTTCAAAGAAAAAGAACTCGATGTAGATTTGCTGATGATTGTCGCAGCGATTGGTGCTGCTAGTCTCGGCTTATGGCGAAGAGAATATCATCTAATTATTGATGGAGCAATTTTGATTCTCATCTTTGCCATCAGTGGCGCACTAGAAGGCTATGCTATGCAGCGCACTGAGCGGAGTATCCGCAGTTTGATGAGTCTGACACCAGATACAGCAAGGGTTTTGCATCAGGGTAGAGAAGAGGAAGTTGCTATCAGTCAGTTAAAAGTGGGTGATGAGATTGTCGTCAAACCCGGAGAGTTAATTCCTACTGATGGAATAATTTTATCTGGTTACAGCACCCTCAATCAAGCTGCAATTACAGGCGAGTCTTTACCTGTAGAGAAAACAGTGGGCGAAGAAGTATTTGCCGGCACACTCAACGGCTATGGTGCATTGCAAATTAAGGTACACAAACCAGCCCAAAGCAGTTTGATTCAGCGTGTGATTCGCCTGGTAGAACAAGCGCAGACAGAAGCCCCACCTTCCCAAGAGTTTATTGATCGCTTTGAGAAAGGATATGCCAAAGTCATTGTAGTAGCCGGGATATTACTGGCAACTTTACCGCCATTCCTCTGGGGTTGGGATTGGGAAACAACAATTTATCGCGCCCTTACCTTCCTAGTGGTGGCTTCTCCCTGTGCGCTGATGGCTGCAATTATGCCCACCCTACTTTCGGGAATCGCCAATGGTGCAAGACAGGGGATTTTGTTTAAGAATGGGGCGCAGTTGGAGAAGATTGGCAAAGTCCGAGCGATCGCATTTGATAAAACTGGTACTCTAACAACAGGGCAGGTGCAGGTATTTCAGGTAATTTCAGTTAGTGAATACACTAAAGATGATGTCCTAAAAGTGGCTGCTAGTGTCGAATCATCTTCCGAACATCCCATCGGCAAGGCAATTGTACAGGCGGCTGGTGATTTAGATTGGGTTGGCGCAATCCAAGTGCAAGCCATACCTGGACAGGGAATTGTGGGAATTGCCCAAGAAGAACAGGTAATTGTGGGGAACGCCATTTTTGTCCAACAGTATGTGACAAATTTACCTGAAGAATTGCGAGAAATAGTTCAATCTTGGGAACAAGAAGGTAAAACTGTGGTTTGGGTAGCACAGGGAAACAGAGAAGCAGAGGTGATTGGTGTAATTGCGATCGCAGATGAAGTAAGATCGCAAGCAGCTGCAACTATTACCCGGTTAAAGAAATTGGGAGTTGAACAAATTGTCATGTTAACCGGGGATAATCAGGAAACTGCTCACAGTGTCGCCAAAGCAGTAGGAATTGATCGGGTATATGCTCAACTTTTACCAGAAGATAAGCTCGATGTTATCCGCCGTCTACAGCAACAATATCAAACTGTGGCAATGGTAGGCGATGGAATCAATGATGCACCAGCTTTAGCCCAAGCATCTGTAGGTATAGCGATGGGAGTATCTGGTAGTGATGTGGCATTGGAAACCGCAGATATAGTACTGATGGCAGACAGGTTAGAAAAAATTGCTGTAGCGATACATTTAGGTAGGCGATCGCAACTCATAGTAAAACAAAATGTAGTCGTAGCGTTGGGTTTCATTATGTTGCTTTTAGTCGGCAACTTTCTGGGAAATATTAACCTACCCATCGGCGTTATTGGCCATGAAGGTTCTACAGTGTTAGTTACCCTCAGTGGTCTGAGATTGCTGAGGTAAAATTAATTTTGATGGGCTACGAGATCCCCGACTTCTTCAAGAAGTCGGGGATCTGACCACCGCTAACACCTCAGAACTAATGCGATGAACCAGTAGTAGAGCAAGGTAATGGCTTTTGCTGACTGATAAGTGCGATCGCTATTTTCAACCAATCAATATAAGTCTGTTCTCTTCGGATTACCAACTCCAGCACAAGCCTTTGCATCACCTGCTCACGGTTGGCAGACTCATCACTGAGTAATGGCAAATTGATCGTTTCACATTCAGCAAGTTTTTTGCTTCGAGCCGCCAATTGTTGCTCCAGTAGGTGAATAATGGTTTCATTTGACAACTGATCTGCAAAATGCAACTGGACTAGCATTGGCTCTCGTAAAGTCGGCAAGGGCTGATGAATCCCAAGCCATTGGGCGAATTCGGCTTTCCCAGGTTCCGTCACACTGTAGACTTTGCGGTTGGGGCGATCGTGCTGAATCTCAATCGTACAGGTAATCCAGCCTTGCTCAACTAGCTTATCGAGAGTTCTGTAAATTTGTGCCTGGTCTGCTGGCCACAAATGGGCAATGCATTGATCAAAGCAGCTCGTTTTGAGGTCGTAGCCCGTCATTTCTTGCTGCTGAAGAAGAC
Organism: Nostoc sp. CALU 1950; assembly: GCF_051172895.1. Classification (NCBI taxonomy): domain Bacteria; kingdom Bacillati; phylum Cyanobacteriota; class Cyanophyceae; order Nostocales; family Nostocaceae; genus Nostoc; species Nostoc sp. CALU 1950. The sequence goes on from NZ_JBDNJQ010000102.1 coordinate 2,801, forward strand.
CTAGAATTACGTATGCTAGCGACATTAAGACGGTTTTCCCATAATTGATATTTTCTCGATAGGTTCTACACTATGTACTTCTTATAAGTTTATGCTAATATATGATTAATCAGATATAAGATATAACGACTATAAAAATATATGTTGATCGTAATGCTTCTTAGCAAGGAAACCAAATATATAAACTGAGGTTGGGCAGATGGCAAATGGTGCTGTTTGCACAAGACGGTGAGAAAGTAGCGATGTATCTTGAGTGCCGCTCTTGTTGGTTCAACCTCTCGTAAAGAAGAGAAAGCAAGCAGAAGTTATGATAAGAGCTGCAAGTCTTCTAGTGAGTGTCTACGCCACTATTGGAGATGCTACTCATCGCTAGCGTATCACTTCACGAAGTAATTGTTCGGTATAGTCTACTCGCGATTAATACTGACGCAGAAATTATTTAAGCCATCAAAGACTATTGTAACGAGAGGATGGGTAACATTGACTTCTAACACACTTTCACAAAGAATACGTCAACATCAATATCTGCGTGATTTACGAAACAAATTACTCTACCTTCACAAGATGTTGCTAGAGACAGAACGTATTGCCTACGAACAGGTTAGTGGACGAGTATCAAACGGAGAACTTCTTCAGCTCGTCATCGCTCATGAACAATTTGCTTGGCTACATCGTATTTCTGAAGTGGTTGTGCAAGTTGATGAAATGCTCGAAGCAGATGAACCGATATCGCTGGACGATTTCCAAAAGTTGATTACTGATGTCCGCACACTGATTGTACCGTTAGAGACGGGCAATACCTTCGAGAGAAAGTATTACAATGCTCTCCAGCGCGAACCTGCGGCTATATTAGCACATGCGGAGATATCCAGATTTCTCACGTCTAAGGTGTGAAAATAAGGCATTTTCAAGCGATTCGATCGCTTATCAAAGCTACCATTTTTTACCCATAGGACTTACGCAAAAATAATTGAAAAGCCTATTATTCCGTAGCGGTAATTCATAAATTACCGCTACTTCCGACGTATTTTGCGTAAGTCCTAAAAAAGTAAAAATTATACTCAGCACGGGCTAAACGCCCCGCTACCGCTAACAGCACTCATGAACCAACTGCTACCAAAGGCTGAGATATTTCAGCTTTGTGCCATACAGATTGCCCTGTCAGCAGTTCTACAACATCCATCCCATTCCCAATTACACCTGGTACACTCGGATACCCAGCACTTGCCCCTACTAAAAACAGGTTAGATAATTCTGTAGTATATCCCAGACGATTTAAACCAACCTGTTTAGGTATTAATTTCGCGCCGTAAATATTACCCTGCGGTTGTCCCAGATAAAATTCGCTGGTGGTAGGTGTGCCGTAAACTTTCATCCGGGCGTAGTTGTCTACATCTGGAATTAACTCTCGTACACTTGTCATGATCTGCTGATAAACTTCCCGCTTTTTGACTTTATACTCTTTTGGGTCAGTTTTGTGTAGATGTTCAAATGGTTCATAAGAACAGACAGTAGCAATCTCTAAAACGTGATGTCCCTCTGGCCCCACCCCTGGTTCACTGGATTTCATCGTCGGACAAGAGAGGAAAATCCACGGATGACTGAAGTCACCTGCCAATTGTCGTTGATATTCTCTGTTTAGGTCGCCTGTGGGATAATACCAAATATTCCAGTTACCGATGCCGTAGCGTTGGGGATCGAAGCGACTATCTAAACCCAGGTAAATATTGAAAGCACTGGCTGAGTATTCGTAACGAGTGAGGCGTTGATGCTCTTTTTGACTCAATGCTTGAGAATCATGCATCAACTCCACTGTTAATTTCGGGTCGAGGTCGCTAATATAAGCTTTGCTGGCGCGATAGCTGATACCATCGGCAAGGATGCTATGAACAGCGTGGTTACTAACTTGAATATGGCTTACCGACGTTAAGTATTTGATGACACCTCCACCTGTGGTAATTACATCTGCAATGATGTTAACAAAGTGTTTAAAGTGATGTTTTGGATAATAAGCACCTTCTGAGTAGTCCCAAACAAGGGAAGTGTGCGTGAGTAGGGCAATTTCTTGGGGTGGTAGTGCATAGTCGCCACTTTGTCCCGCCAGTACTGCTTGCAGTTTAGGCGATAACCCGACATGGTTATACAAATCTTGTAGAGTCCAACTCCGCTTCCAAAATAAATTAAAATATTTTGGTAACTTCAACCAGTCAGACAACTTCTGATCAAACCAGTGTACCTCCTGCACTAGGTTGCGAATTTCTTGGTGGAGTTGCTGAATTTCATTGCAGTAACGGTTAATAGCACTAGCTTCTTCGGGAAATGTGGAGAGTAAACGCGATCGCAAATTCTCCCATCCCAAGGGAATTTTAAAATCTGCCTCTGGTGTGATGACTCGATCAATGCAGTCAGGATCGAGGCTATTAAAGGGTATATCTTGGTGAATATAGTCAAGAAATTGGGCTATAGTCTGACCAGAACCACATTGAGAGATGTAATGCACATCAGCACAAAAACTATATTCCCCATAATCAAAGGTGTGACAACATCCACCAGGTAAATAATGTTGTTCTAAAACTGCTACCCGATAACCTTGTCGAGTTAAACAGGCTGCGGCCGAAAGTCCGCCTAGTCCGGCTCCCAGAATTACATAATCGAAGATTTCCATATCAGTCTCCTTTGGCAATCTTGATTTCTCTTGATTTCGGTGTTATGGATTTATTTCACCATTTTTTTACTAGTAAAAAGACCAAATTACTCAGCGGTTATTTACCTAGCTTTGTAGTTTTCAGTAAATGAAAATCAGGTAGAAGAAACATTCAGAGAAGGTGTAAGGTTTTTTATCGTTGATAGTAGTCATTGCACCATCATCGAATATTTTGATATTTAGCTGCGGTAAATGTTCGCTAAATAACTAGCTAACATTTAGATGCCCTGAAGAATGTTGAACAAAAGGCAAGGAGCAGGGGAATAGAACAGAAAAGGGATTCGACCTATTCCTGTTCGAGAACCACTGGTGGAGAAGTGGGGGACTCAGACCCATGTTCCGAAGAAGCCTCACAGATATTGGTTGGGGTCATTTTCCCCCGCTCCCTGCCTCTTCGTTGAACTGTTCACTGATTTAAAGTAACCACAAAATTTAGCTGCAAATAACCGTGAAAACTTGCAGATTAGTAGGCGATAATTTAAGAGTCTGAGCTTTTTTCTTCATCCTTTATGTATTCAGATTATCGAAACTATAAAAAAATGTTTGACAACATTTGCTTTTCTTCATAAAAACTGACTAAATTATGAATTAGCTAAAACTATACAGGAGAGCAGAGAGGCAGGGGAGCAGAGGAATAAGGGACTTCCAACTAAAAAAATATCCCATCGCTTTGGCAAGCAGGGGGCGCAGGGGAAGCAGGGGAGGAAGAATCTAATGATCATCTTCGCTCCAAAATTGAATAATTTAATTTCTGGAAGTCTCTAATAACTCCTAACTCCTAACTCCTAAGTAATTATTAATGACTAATGATCCATTTACACCACTTATAGGACAACAGCAAGGTATAGAATTACTGACTCAGGCTGTTAGACAAAACCGGGTTGCTCCAGCCTACCTATTTGTGGGGCCAGATGGTGTAGGAAGAAGTTTAGCAGCCAGATGCTTTGTGGAATTGCTATTTTCTAGTGAAATGGGAGTCACTGCGTCTTTACAAAACCGTTTGCGTCAGGGGAACCATCCAGCTTTGTTGTGGGTGCAACCAACGTACCAACACCAGGGACAACGATTAACAGCAGCAGAAGCAGCCGAGAAAGGACTGAAGCGTAAAGCACCACCTGTAATTCGGCTAGAGCAAATTCGGGAAATTACTGAGTTTTTAGGTCGTCCGCCTTTGGAAGCGCCGAGGAATGTAGTAGTGCTGGAGGAGGCTCAAACAATGGCAGAAGCCGCAGCGAACGCTTTACTCAAAACCTTGGAAGAACCGGGACAGGCGACATTAATTTTAATTGCACCTACACCTGAGTCTGTATTGCCGACTTTGGTTTCACGCTGTCAACGCATTCCTTTTTATCGTTTAGATGCACAGTCTTTAGCTGTTGTACTTACGCAAACAGGTCATCAAGAAATTTTGCAAAATCAGGCAGTTTTGAGCATAGCATCTGGTAGTGCCGGAACTGCGATCGCATCTTATGAGCAATTACAAACTATTCCCCCGGAATTACTCGAAGATTTGAAAAAAGCGCCTAAATCTTACCGTAACGCCTTGGAGTTAGCCAAGAAAATTGATCAGGATTTAGATACAGAAGCACAATTGTGGTTAGTTGATTATCTTCAGCAGTTTTACTGGCAACAGTGGCATCAGCCTAGTATTATCAATCAGCTAGAACAAGCTCGTAAATACTTACTGGTTTACGCTCAACCAAGGCTAGTTTGGGAATGTCTGCTTTTATCTGTGTATCAAAAATCTGATTCTATTTATACTACTCTTCGCTAAGTGCGATGCCGACAGTGGACACGGCTGGCGGAAAAACTGGAATTGTAAGCCGCCGCCGGATGAAGAGATAGCCAGTAAATCACGAGCAATTAAGAAGCCGATCGCTGCTGGTCAAATTGCAGTGGAATATTTTCCCGCACCAGTTGCCAAAAGTGCTTGATTGGGGGAATTTGCAAACGGTCTTGAGTTGTCACCATAACTACTCGACGAGTCAAACTGGAAACATCTGCTAAACCACTAGTATTATTGCTGGCTAAGGAACGAATCGCCAGGGTAGGGTCAAGACGAGCTTCCAGTAATGCTGATTGAGGTAGCAAAGCTATCAGTTCTCCTTGGCGCACGACTCCCCGAAAGGCATCTAGGGTATTTACCTCTAAAGCCGACTGGAGTGTAGCTTCCATTCGCTCAAATCTATCTTGTATTAAGCGTTGCATCCCATAACCATCTTTAAAAACTACTTGGGGATAACGAATTAGCTCCGACCAAGGGACGAATTCATATTGTGCCAGGGGATGATTAGCTGCGGTTAAAACTTCTATAGGTTCATCGTAAAGTACTTCTACCACCATTTCTCTACTGGTGGTTAAAAAGCGATTATTCATCACAATTGCTAAATCCACTAATCCATCTTTGAGGACTTTCAGAGCGCGATCGCTTCCTAATGAAGTCACTCGCAATTGCACATCTGGATAATCATGACAAAATTTTTGCAACACTGGTGGTAAGTAAGATCCACAAAGCGAGTGAATCACGGCAATGCAAAGTTCTGGTTGCTTTCCGGCGATTAAATCGGCTAATTCTTCTTTAGCTGTCTGCCATTCTTGGCAAATTTTGCGGATGCGGGGTAGTAAAAGTTCACCTCCCAACGTCAATTTCGCATGACTAGTTCTGTGAAATAGTTCTGTCCCCAAATCTGCTTCTAATGCTTGAATTTGGCGACTAATCGTCGATTGGGTAATACCACACGTTCGCGCTGCTTGTTGAAAGCTGCCGGTTTGGGCGATCGCTAAAAAGGCTTGCAACTGCTCTAGGCGCATTTTTATGTAGCCTGAATTACATTTATAGGTTTCATTAAGTTAACGGATTTTTAACCATAATTTAGTAGAGTTTGTTACAGGTCTTTTTCTCTGATTTATATTTAAGTAAATCAGGTTTTACCGCCTTTCTCGTCAATTATTCGCTTTGCAGGGATTTTTTCGGAAAATCTTACCAAAAAAGATTTGACTATTTTCTTATGCAATGTGTAAATCTTTAGATAAGATTTTAAATTCATCACATTATGAGGCTTGAGCAAAACTTTTGAATACTTTAGTCTGTAGAACTTTTGTATTCAAAATACTAATCTTTTTCTTTATGCAGCCCAGTAAACTAGACCAAATTTTAGGACTAGAACTACAACGTCGTCGCACAGAGAAAGGTTGGTCACAGGAGTATCTTGCAGAAATCACAGGTTTGCACAGGACTTATATCAGCCAGCTTGAGCGAGGGCTAAAAAGTCCATCTGTTAGGGTTCTCAGCCATATTACCAAGGCTTTGAGTATGACAATGAGTGAATTTTTACAACCTGTAGAGGAATCCCTGAGTGTTGACGGACAGCGAGATTGAAAGATTAAGTCAAGCCATTATTGCGACTATTGCATCTCCAGTCATAGGGTCGATAGAAGATTATACATGGGAAGCAATTTTTCATTATGTTAAAGATATTCCCCTATCAGACCCCGCTTTGGGACGCAGCAAGCTTCTCTATGATGCTGTTGATTTGGTGACTAAAACTGGTTGGTCACTCAAATCCCTCCAACTGAATAGCTTCAACTTCGGAAGTTCATTTTTGTTTGTCATTCAGAGAGCAGACATTATCAAGAAGTCTATCCAACTGGGTTTTCCTGGTCTAACAGAGCAATCCTCGCCTAATGAGCTTGGAGCAGCAATTATCCAACATTGGAACGAGAAGATTCTTTTGAGTCAGGCAACACAGGGCGTTATAAATAGTTATGAAAGCATATTACTCAAAACTATCAAAGGTTATGAGTATATTTACTGCGAGTTCCCACTCGATCCTCTTGACCCAAATATATTTTCTTGGGCTTGGACGGTAGATAAAATTACTGGGAGATCAGGGGCAGGACTACAAGGAAGCGTTGCAGGCAAAACAGAATTGGTTTGGTACAAAAATCAGAAACAACTTTTCAGAGCTAGAACTATCCCTGCACAAGCAGTTCGCATTACAGTTGACAGAGTTCGTCTTACACTTGATCGATATGTAAAGACAGTTCTCTCTGCTTTGCAAGATCAAATCAATACCCAGGTTTTTGAGGATGAGCCTGAAGAATAGATGAAGCTATGACTTTACCTAGTAATGGAGGTACAGATTCACCAATTTGAGAAGCCATATCAGTATATGTTCCTAAAAAGTGAAAATTATCTGGATAAGAGTGTAATCTTGCTGCTTCGCGTATTGTAATTGTTCTATCTTGAGTAGGATGGAAAAACCTACCAGATCCAGGGTGGAAAACCCATCTCGTAATTGTTCTTGCTGGCTTATCCCAATAAAGTCTCCCGTATGCGCCACTGTAGTGTTTTTTGGGAGCTAATTCACAAGGTAAGTCCCTAGCATCTTGTCCTTCACTAAGTGCGCGTGCTCTCGACAATTGAATTGGAGTCAAAGCACGAGCAACATGATTAACAATTTTCGTGCTTTGATTACGCATCATCGCTTGATATGTAGTTTGTGGAGCATCAGGATAAACTTCAGCGTTATAGTCTTGTCCTGCATCAAGTGGTGGCAAGTCTCCAATTGCATCTTTGACTGTGACAAGGGGAAAAATATTTGCTTCTAACAAATTAAGCTGAGTACAAGACTTCGGAGTTCTATAGTCACTCCTAGTATCACCAAAATGTGTTGCTTCAGGTAAATGAAGGGAATGATCCAAACTAGCTAGAAAAAAAGCTCTGGATCTTGTTTGTGGTATTCCATAATGTGCAGCATTTAATGATGAGGAAACTACTTTATAGCCTAATGATTCAAGCTTTTCTGTTATTTCTTCCCTAATTACGCCATTGTAAGCTTTCAAAATTTCGGGCACGTTCTCCATTACTACGTAAATAGGTCTAAACTCCTCTACGAATTCCAAAAAGGTTCGGTATAGCTGGTTACGGGAATCATTGAGGTTGCGATCGCCAGCAGGAATATTTCTTGAAAATCCCTGACATGGTGGGCCGCCAATTAAGGCTGTTAATTTTTCTCGCTCCAAGCCCAACGCTAATCGTAAGTCACAAGGACTAACTTTACATATATCCTGATGAATGATTTTAGCGTCTGGGTAATTGTGCTTGTACGTTGCCAAAGCTTTTGCATTGACATCGATTGCACATAGACATTCAAAGCCTACCATGTGAAATCCTGTAGTCAAACCACCAGCACCAGCAAATAAATCAATAATCTTGTGTGTCATTATCGAATACTATAGTATTCGCAAAGTGTCGTCAAGCTACTCCCTGACTTCTGCTGCATTTAATCTTGGAAATTTCAGCAATTGCGATCCTTATGTTCTCACCAGCTTGGTAACTTTAACAGAAATGTGGGTTCACTCCCTCTAACTCCCCATCATCTTCAAGAGAAATTACCACTCAGCCAAAGCGATCGCTATTCCTTGTTTTAAATCTGGCGTAATTGCGTCATTATTTGCGAACTGCTGCAATTGTTGATGTACGGCTTCTCCATCCAGATTTTTTAGTGCCGCGATCGCATGTAGTCTCACCGATGCATTAGAATCAGCTAGCAGCGAAATCAATGGTTCAATAGCTTGCATTTCGCCTAACTGCCCTAGAGACAAGGCGATCGCACTTTTGATGTTTACAATCTCTATGTCTGGATGTTGCGTTAGCGTTCCGCAGGAAAGGCATCGCAGTATTTGCAGTAAAATTTCTGTGGCTGGTGTAGTTAACTGCGGTTTTTGCACTCGTCCTAAAACTGTGACAATTTCTTGCCACACTGTTTCTGATGTACTTTGATTCAGTGCTGTTTGCAAATATTCCAAACTCGATAACGTCCCCACCCAACTTAAAGCGCGGATGGTTTCTAATTGCAGCTTTATCGGTGTGTGAGGTGAAATCAGCAAATCAAATAAATGTTTTGCAGCCTCATCACAACCCATGCGAGATAGCGAAACTGCGGCTGCACAACAAACATCAAGATTAAAGTCGTAAAGCTTGGGTTGCAGTCTCGTCACCAAATCTAAGGCTTGGCGTAAGTCGGGGCGAAAACCTAAACCAAGCACTGCTGCACGCCTAACTGTGGCGGCTATATCATCCAAAGCGTTTAACAATACTGGTGGTACACGTTCGTCATGAAAGCTGCTGAGGGCTTCAATTGCGGCGGCGCGGATTGCGGGTTGTGGATCTTGAACTACACTCAACAGTGGTGTGATGGTTTCTATTTGCGGAATACAAGAAAGCGATCGCACTGCAAAAAGCCTTGTATCTTCATCTGATAAAAGTTCAGAGAGTCCAGCGATCGCAACAGTACCCATTTGCCCTAATGCTCTAGCTGCGATCGCTTTAAGTTCTTCATCATCATCACTTTTCAACAATTCAAGCAAAGGTGCGATCGCTTCTGGGTGCTGAAATTCGCCTAGAGTCCGCGCTGCATACCAGCGTAATTCGTCTTCGGCGTCTTCATCTTCTAATATCTCAATCAGTGGTGGGATGGCAATATTTCCCAAATGAGTCAACACTTTGGTAATTTCCCAGCGCTGTTGGAAATCCCCCATCTCTAACATTGAAAGTGCTAATTTCAAAAGATATTCTCGGTTTTTAACTATCTCTAGATGTTCCGAGTTTGCCCCTAAAATTAACTGTTGTAAATATTGAATTAGCAATGACCAATCAGCTGCATCGTATGCTGTCTGGGCTTGCACCAAAAGCTGATTTATATTACTCACCATACCCTGAATTGTGAACTATATGAATACAACAAAAGTACAAATTCGTAAATAAATCGCTGCTTTTAACTGCCCTTATACCAATTTAATGTGAAGTTGCACATATCTTGATCCCCCTAAATCCCCCTTAAAAAGGGGGACTTTGATAGATGTTTTTCCGGTTCCCCCTTTATTAAGGGGGGCTAGGGGGGATCGAATTCTATGCAGCTTCATAAAAAATTGGTATTACTCTACTTTTTATGACATCATCACATAAATTTTGAACAGCGGCTCCATCTCTGATTTAAGCACTAAAGTGCATACTAAAAATTACGAATTACAAATTACGTTAGCGTAGCGGTAGCGAGTATTCGAGCGTCATTACGAATTATTTTAGGTTGGCTTGACTACAACTGAATTACCCTCAATCTTGGCGGCGTAAGTTTTAAGCGCTTCTGTTGCTGGGCCTCTTTGCACTTTACCGTCAATCCCAAATTCCGAACCGTGACAGGGACAGGCGAATTTTTTTGCCTCAGCTTGCCATCCCACAGTACAACCTGAATGAGGACAGGTAGGGTTGACAGCTGTCAGATTTGCAGCAGATGTGCCGACTACCAACACAGGCCCCGCAGGTGAGTTTTTCGCCAGCAATTGACCTGTTTTATCTAATTCTGCCGAAGTTCCTACTGTTTGCCAATCTCCAGATGTTGAAGTTGTTTGAGAAGAACAAGCTGCGATCGCAACAGGTAGAGAACTCCCAATCAAGCCCAAACCTACCCAATTAATAAAATCACGACGTTTCATAGTTGCTGAAATAATATCTAAGTTTTAGTCAATTTTGGATTATTGCTTCGGTCATTTCAAATACCCTTCACTAAGCACTTTGCCTTACTTATTGGTGACTTTGATGCAAAAAAGGCATATTATTTATCCGTTTTCAGCAATTTTACTAAAAAATCGTAACAATTTATACGATTTTAACAGAAATCTCGCTTTAACTTATGAGTATCGAAATTGTTACATGAACATTATCTAAACCTGTTTGACAAATTTCCCAGATGTAAATGACGACAAGTTTTCTTTAACTAACCACGGTTTTGAAGTTTCACGTTGAAATGCTTTTGAGTAACAATAATCAGCCGTAATCAAATATTAAGTTTTTATTCCCTAGCCCTTGTAGATACAGCATCTGATGTAGCTACAGATTGATATTGGGCAATTACCACTACAGATCCTCTATTAGTAATTTGTAACGAGAGTCAGCGTCATGACAGACACAGCAACTACCACTACCAGCCTCAATAAGTTCGAGAAATTCAAGGCTCAAAAAGATGGACTCGCCATCAAGAGCGAGATAGAGAAATTTGCCGCCCTCGGCTGGGAAGCAATGGACGAAATCGATCGAGATCATCGGCTCAAGTGGGTAGGCGTGTTTTTTCGCCCAGTTACCCCAGGCAAATTTATGATGCGGTTACGGATGCCTAACGGTATTCTTTCCAGCAGTCAGATGCGTGTTTTGGCTGAAGTGGTGCAGCGTTACGGTGATGATGGCTGCGCTGATATTACTACGAGACAGAACATTCAATTACGGGGGATCAGAATTGAAGATTTACCAGATATCTTTAATAGATTTCACGCAGTTGGTTTAACCACTATCCAATCAGGGATGGATAACGTCCGCAACATCACAGGCGATCCTGTGGCGGGGTTAGATGCAGATGAGTTGTACGACACACGAGAGTTGGTACAGCAAATTCAAGATATGCTCACCAACAAAGGCGAAGGAAACCCAGAGTTTAGCAACTTACCACGGAAGTTTAATATTGCGATCGCAGGTGGAAGAGACAATTCAGTTCACGCTGAAATAAACGATTTAGCTTTTGTACCAGCATTTAAGGAAGCAGGGGAGCAGGGGAGCAGGGGAGCGGAGGAGCAAAATTTCCCCTCGACCCATTCCCACCTAAAAGTTTTCGGCTTTAACGTTTTAGTCGGTGGCTTTTTCTCAGCTAAACGTTGTGAGGCGGCGATTCCTCTGAATGCTTGGGTTCTTCCTGAAGATGTAGTAGCTGTATGTAGAGCCGTTTTGGAAGTATTTCGTGATCATGGCCCGCGTGCTAATCGGCAAAAATCACGCCTGATGTGGCTAATTGATGAATGGGGTTTAGAAAAGTTTCGAGCAGAAGTAGAAAGCCGTTTGGGTAAATCATTTTTACCCGCAGCAGCAAAAGACGAAATCGACTGGGAAAAACGCGACCACATCGGGGTATATAAACAAAAACAAGCAGGGTTAAATTATGTAGGCTTGCACATTCCTGTCGGGCGGTTGTATGCCGAAGATATGTTTGAAATTGCGCGACTAGCGGAAGTTTACGGTACTGGCGAAATCCGTTTTACAGTTGAGCAAAACATTGTTATCCCCAATATTGCTGAATCGCGTTTAGAAATATTTTCAACAGAACCGTTGCTGGAAAGGTTTTCGATTAATCCTGGTTTACTGGCGCGATCGCTAGTATCTTGCACAGGTGCACAATTTTGCAACTTTGCCCTCATCGAAACCAAAAACCGCGCCCTGGAAATGATTAAAGCCTTAGAAGAAGACTTAACTTTCACCAAACCAGTGCGAATTCACTGGACAGGATGCCCCAACTCTTGCGGACAACCCCAAGTTGCAGATATCGGCTTGATGGGAACTAAAACTCGCAAAAATGGCAAAACCTTGGAAGGTGTTGACATATATATGGGCGGCAAAGTTGGCAAAGACGCTCATTTAGGAACTTGCGTTATCAAAGGCATACCATGCGAAGATTTGCAGCCAGTATTGCAAGAATTACTAATCAAAAACTTTGGGGCAAAGCTCAAGCAAGAAGCTTTAGTAATTAACAGTTAGTAAGTAGGTAGGGATCATTAAACATGAAATAAAATCCTAGTTCGTAGTGGGTGAGCAAGGATTATTAGGACTAAATTCCTCACTACAAACTTGAATTTATTTACGCCTCGCTACTTAATTGCTAGTGCTTAAAAAATGACAAAAAATCAAGGAAAAATGAAAAATATTTCGCGCAGAAAATTTATTTTAACGACCACTACTGCGGCGGCGGCTTCGATCCTGGCTCATGGTTGTTCTTCCGGTAGCAATACAGCCTCAACAGGTGGTAATGCCCCCTCTGCGGCTCCGGCTGCCAATGTCTCTACAGTAGCTAATGCGCCAAAAGTAGAAACAAGCAAAGCCAAATTAGGATTCATCGCTCTAACTGATGCTGCTCCCCTAATTATTGCTAAAGAAAAGGGTTTCTTTGCCAAATACGGCATGACTGATGTTGAGGTCATCAAACAAAAATCTTGGCCTGTTACCCGTGATAATTTAAAAATCGGCTCATCTGGCGGTGGTATTGATGGCGCACACATCCTCAGCCCCATGCCTTATTTGATGACCATCAACGATAAAGTGCCAATGTATCTTTTGGCAAGATTAAATACTAATGGTCAGGCTATTTCTGTTGCAAATAAATTTAAAAACCTGAATGTAAAATTAGAAAGTAAGGCGCTGAAAGAAGCTGCGAATCTTGCCAAAGCCGAGCAAAAAGCCTTGAAATTTGGTATGACTTTTCCTGGCGGCACTCACGATTTATGGATGCGCTATTGGCTAGCGGCTGGCGGCATTAATCCAGATCAAGATGTGGTTTTATCGCCTGTACCACCACCGCAAATGGTGGCAAATATGAAAGTCAGCACCATCGATTCTTTCTGTGTGGGAGAGCCTTGGAACGCTCAATTGGTGAACCAAAAATTAGGCTATTCAGCTTTAGTTACAGGCGAGTTGTGGAAAGATCACCCAGAAAAAGCTTTTGCAATGCGGAAAGATTGGGTTGATCAAAATCCTAATGCTGCACAGGCATTGTTGATGGCAGTTTTGGAAGCTCAACAATGGTGCGATCGCGCCGAAAATAAAGAGGAAATGTGCAAAATATGTTCTGATCGTAAATACTTTAATGTTGCCGTTGCAGATATTTTAGAAAGGTCTAAAGGCAATATTGACTTCGGCGATGGACGGACTGAGCAAAACTTTTCGCATCCGATGAAGTTCTGGGTAGATAATGCTTCCTATCCTTACAAAAGCCATGATGTTTGGTTTTTAACAGAAGAAATTCGCTGGGGCTATTTACCAAAAGATACTAAAGTTCAAGAAATAGTTAATCAAGTGAATAAAGAGGACTTGTGGAAACAAGCAGCTAAAGCTATTGGTGTTGCTGATTCTGAAATTCCTAAGAGTAGTTCTCGTGGAGTTGAGACTTTCTTCGATGGTGTGAAATTTGACCCTGAAAAGCCAGAGGAATATTTGCAAAGTTTGAAAATTAAGAAGGTTTAATGAAGCCTTTAGGGATAATGAAATATCCAACATAATCTTAGTTTTTAGCGAGAATAATCTCTCTAATGGCAGGGGTTTTAGGACTGAAGTTCTTACTACAAACTTTAATTTTTTCGCTTGGCTACATAAAGAAAACTGGAGAAAAAAGGTAATGGCAGCTATTCTTGGAAGTCGCAATTTCAGAAAAAATAACCGCAAAAATTTCAATAAATTAGTTTCGCAAAAAATTGTGCCGCCACTGGTAGCCTTAGCTATTTTTTTAGTAATTTGGCAACTAGTTTGTTTAACTCCTAACTTTGGTTTACCTGGCCCAATAGAAACATTTTCAGAAACTTGGAACCCTTTTATCATCGATCCATTTTTCGATAATGGAGAAAGTGATAAAGGCTTGGGCTGGCAGATACTTAGTAGTTTGGGACGAGTTGCTTTAGGCTTTTCGCTAGCAGCAATTGTTGGCGTTGCATTGGGAATTTTTGTTGGTGCTAATAAGTTACTTTATAATGCCGTAGATCCTATTTTTCAAGTGTTGCGGACAGTACCGCCTCTAGCATGGCTACCAATTTCCCTGGCAGCATTTCAACAAGCGAATCCTTCAGCTATTTTCGTGATTTTCATTACATCCATTTGGCCGATTGTGATCAACACCACGGTGGGCGTACAACAAATTCCTCAAGACTATGTAAACGTAGCTAGAGTTTTACGTTTGAAAGGACTAAAGTATTTCCTAAAAGTTGTGTTTCCTGCAACTGTTCCTTATATATTCACAGGGTTACGCATTGGCATTGGTTTATCTTGGCTAGCAATCGTTGCAGCAGAGATGTTAGTCGGCGGCGTGGGAATTGGTTCATTTATTTGGGATGCTTACAACACAACCACAGAAACTAACTTAAGCGAAATTATCCTCGCACTAATTTATGTTGGTTTGGTCGGATTGATTCTAGATAGAATGGTTGGCTTTATAGCCAGCAAAGTTGTCCCCGAATAACAAAAGTAGTCACTAAGAACAAATGACCAAGGACAAATGATAAAGGACTAATGACCAATGACTACTTTTGTTGAAGTTGACCACATTGACCGTGTATTTGAACTTCCGAATGGCGGCAAATATATTGCTCTAAAAAACATTGAATTGAAAATCCAGCAAGGGGAATTTGTTTCTCTAATTGGACATTCTGGTTGTGGTAAGTCTACTTTGCTCAACATCATTGCAGGTTTAGATAGAGCAAGTGTTGGCGGTGTGACTTTGGAAGGGCGGGAAGTTAGAGAACCCAGCCCAGATCGGATGGTTGTGTTTCAAAACTACTCTTTGCTGCCTTGGTTAACAGTACGGGAAAATATCGCCCTAGCTGTGGATGAAGTGTACAAGGGTAAGCCCAAAGGCGATCGCAGAAGCATTATCGAAGAACATATCGATATGGTGGGGCTGCGTCTGGCGGCGAATAAACGTCCTAGCGAGTTATCTGGGGGAATGAAACAACGGGTAGCGATCGCTCGCGCCCTAGCAACCCGCCCCAAGTTATTACTGCTAGACGAACCCTTTGGGGCGTTGGATGCCCTAACACGGGGTAGTTTGCAAGAGCAACTGATGAAAATCTGCAACGAACACAACGTTACTTGTGTGATGGTGACACACGACGTAGATGAAGCGCTGTTATTGAGCGATCGCGTTGTCATGCTCACTAATGGCCCAGAAGCTCATATCGGGCAAATCCTCGAAGTGCCTATCCCTCGCCCACGTCAACGCTTGGAAGTCGTCAAACATCCCAGCTACTACAGTCTGCGGAATGAAATGATTTACTTCCTCAACCAACAAAAGCTGGTTAAGAAACGCAAAGCACAGCAGACTTCAGCACCAGTAGCCATATCCCGCAACGGCTTAGAAAAAGTCAATCTAGAAATTGGCTTTATGCCTCTGACTGATGCTGCACCTTTAATCGTTGCTCAAGAAAAAGGCTTCTTTGCCCAGTACGGTTTAGAAAATATCACCCTCACTCGTGCTAATAGCTGGAAGGAAATAGCTCAAGGGGTTGTTACTGGCAAATTAGATGCAGCCCAAATGCTGGCGGGAATGCCCTTAGCCCTAACTTTGGGTGCTGGTGGTAAAAAACCAATTCCTATAATCAATGCCCTAAATATCTCTCGCAATGCGAACGCCATCACCTTAAGCAAAAGATTGTATAACCAAGGTGTCAGAAATCTGGCTGGCTTAAAAACAGCAATTAACGCTGCTCCCGACCAAATTCTAACTTTGGGTGTAGCTCACTCTACTTCAATGGTGAACCTAATCCTGCGTTATTGGCTGGCGGCTGGTGGCATCGATCCCGATCAAGATGTCAGCCTAACAGTGATTCCACCAATGGAAATGGTTTCTCAACTCAAAGCCGGAAATATTGACGGTTACTGTGCTGGAGAACCTTGGAATTATATTGCTGTTCATCAAGAATTAGGCTTCGTTGCCGCCACAGCTTTAGAAATTTGGTCAGGACAGCCGAAAAAAGTTTTGGGAGTGCGGGAAGATTGGGCGCAGAAATATCCAGAAACTTATCTTGCTCTGCTTAAAGCACTGTTAGAAGCTTGTAAATACTGTGATGATTTCCGCAACCGCGAAGAAATTTTAGAAATAATCTGCCGTCCTGAGTACTTAGACATAGATCCTGTATATGTTCGTCCTGGTTTCGTCGATCGCTACGATCGCGGCGATGGTACAGAACCACAAGAATTTAAAGCATACAACCAGTTTTATCTCAATCAAACCAACTATCCCAACCGCACTGAAATTTTGTGGATGGCCACTCAGATGGCACGTTGGGGTTTAACACCCTTCCCGAAAAACTGGGTGGAGGTAATTGAAAGAGTCTGTCGCACAGACATATTTGGTGCTGCTGCCCGCGACCTCGGCTTACTCGATATCGGAGAAGATGACCCTGTTCACTTATTTGATGGGAAAGTTTTTAACCCATCAGAGCCGATAGAGTATCTCAAAAGCTTGGAAATTAAACGGCAAATACGTATTGAAGAAGTATTTCTTTAGTCATTGGTCATTAGTCATTAGTCATTGGTCATTTGTGACTGACAAAGAACAAATAACAAACTACCCATAGATAAACTTACGATGCAAATAGTAAACAGCAAAACCCAAATTAATCAACAGCAAACGAAAAAAGCAGAAAATTTTTTGGTGATTGAAGGTGTAAGCAAAATTTATCCAACTTCTGAAGGCCCTTACACCGTACTGGATGGAGTTGACCTGAAAGTGCGCGAGGGCGAATTCGTTTGCATAATCGGTCACTCTGGCTGCGGCAAATCAACTCTGCTCAACATGGTTTCCGGGTTTAACACTCCCACCGATGGTATTGTCCTGCTGCAAGACAAACCCATCACCGAACCAGGCCCAGACCGGATGATGGTATTCCAAAATTATTGTCTACTGCCTTGGCTGAGTGTCTTTGATAACGTTTATCTCGCTGTTGATTCGGTGTTTCCTAAAAAACCCCAGGCAGAAAAACGGGCGATCGTCAGAGAACATTTGGCAATGGTGGGACTCACAGAAGCAGCTGACAAAAAACCCAATCAGCTTTCTGGTGGGATGAAACAGCGAGTTGCGATCGCTCGTGCCCTCTCCATCCGTCCCCAAGTTTTGATTCTCGATGAACCTTTTGGGGCATTAGATGCCATCACAAAAGAGGAATTACAAGAAGAACTCCTGGAAATCTGGCGTGAACATCAAGTCACCGTACTAATGATTACTCATGACATCGATGAAGCGCTTTTCCTCGCAGACAGAGTTGTGATGATGACTAACGGCCCATCTGCTCACATTGGCGAAATCCTGAATATTCCCTTCTCCCGTCCCCGCAATCGTCGCCGCATCATGGAAGACCCGGAATACTACAACCTGCGAAACTACGCTCTAGACTTCCTCTTCCGTCGATTTGCTCACACTGACGAGTAATTACCGCTTTGCAGAGTCATTTGTCAAGAGTAGACGCGATTAATCGCGTCTCTACAAGAGTCAAGGGTCACTAATTATTTTCTTCCCTTACCTCCCCTGCCTCCCCTGCTCCCCTGCCTCCCCTGCTCCCCCTGCTCCCCCTGCTTCCCTACCGTCCTCTTCAATTAGGAAGATTGCAATGCTTAAAGGATTATTTTCATTCAGCGATCGCTACCGCATTTTACATCAAACTTGGTTTGCCTTCTTTCTCACCTTTGTCTGTTGGTTTAACTTTGCTCCCTTCGCTACAACTATTGGCAAAGAACTAAGTTTAGCGCCTGAGCAAATCAAGACTTTGGGCATCTGTAACCTGGCCCTTACAATTCCTGCACGGCTCATTATTGGGATGCTTCTGGATCGTTTTGGCCCCAGAATCACCTATTCTATGCTGCTAATGTTTGCGGTTGTCCCTTGTTTGGCGACGGCGTTAGCGCAAGATTTTAATCAACTAGTCATCAGTCGTTTGCTGATGGGAATTGTCGGATCTGGGTTTGTTGTGGGTATCCGCATGGTGGCGGAATGGTTCCAGCCGAAGGAAATGGGAATTGCTCAAGGCATTTATGGCGGTTGGGGCAACTTTGGGGCTTTTGGCGCAGAGTTCGCTTTGCCGATACTTGCAGTTTCTACTAGCTTTTTTGCTGGTGGTGCTTCTAACTGGCGATTTGCGATCGCACTTACAGGGATCATTACAGCCATCTACGGCGTAATTTATTACAACAGCGTTCAAGATACACCCACTGGCAAAGTCTACAAGAAGCCTAAGAAAAATGGTTCCCTAGAAGTGACTAGTATCAAAAGCTTCTGGGCGCTGATTGCCTCAAATTTTGGTTTGATTTTCGCTCTAGGTTTATTAGCTTGGCGCTTAGAACAAAAGAATATTCACTTCTTGACTTTGAGCCAAATGTATCTGGCTTGGTTGCTATTAGCAGGATTGTTTGCTTACCAAAGTTACCAAGCTTGGCAGGTAAACCGAGAACTTCTAACTGGTAAAAAAACTTACGCTCCATCTGAACGCTTCCAATTTGGTCAAGTAGCTTTACTGGAATTCACTTACATCACTAACTTTGGTAGCGAATTGGCAGTTGTTTCTATGCTCCCGGCATTTTTTGAAAAAACCTTTGCTTTAGAGCATGTTGTCGCTGGAATGATTGCCGCTACCTACCCTTTCTTAAATTTGGTTTCTCGTCCCAGTGGTGGCTTAATTTCTGATAAATTTAGTTCCCGTAAATGGACAATGACAATTATCAGTATTGGCATTGGTTTTAGTTATTTGACAGCACATTTTATTAATAGTAGCTGGCCAATTCCGCTAGCGATCGCAGTTACAATGTTTGCCGCTTACTTTGCCCAAGCTGGCTGCGGTGCAACCTACAGCATCGTACCCATGATTAAGAAGGAAGCCACTGGACAAATTGCCGGCAATGTGGGAGCTTACGGGAATTTTGGCGGCGTAGTTTACCTGACAATTTTTAGCTTAACCGACGCTCCAACGCTATTTACCACGATGGGTATAGCTGCTTTAGTCTGTGCTTTTATGTGTGCCTTCTTCCTCAAAGAACCAAAAGGTTCCTTTGCCGCTGCTTATGAAGGCGAAGCACCAGAAACCGCAACTAAAAATCCTAACTTTTTAGCAGAAGAATAAACCTGTCATAAATTCTTATAGTTCGTAGCGAATAGACTCAAACAAACTTTGCGCGACGGCAGTCGCTACAACGGGGGGAACCCCCGCAACGCGCTGCCTCCCCTCTGCGTTTAAATTTCACCCCTCAATTCACCACGATTTTACGCAAAGCTGTATTAACTTGCGCTTTTCAAACAGTCGCTACATCTGAGGTTGCACAATCAAAACAAAAAAATAATACAACCGCCATGAGTGAATTTACCAAAACCCTTTGTCCTTACTGTGGTGTTGGCTGTGGTTTAGAAGTTTCACCTCCAGCCCAACATAACAAAGCAACTAATCGAGATAGCCAAGGTAATCCAATTTGGCGGGTGCGGGGTGATAAAGCTCATCCATCTAGTCAAGGAATGGTTTGCGTCAAAGGTGCAACGATCGCAGAATCTTTAGATAAAAATAGATTACATTACCCAATGGTGCGAGACTCTTTAGATCAAGAGTTTCGCCGCGTTAGTTGGGATGAAGCTTTTGATCTCATCACGCAGCGCATTCAAACTGTGCGCTTCACTCAAGGCCCAGAAGCCTTATGTATGTATGGTTCTGGTCAGTTTCAAACTGAGGATTATTACATAGCCCAGAAACTCATGAAAGGCTGTCTGGGTACTAATAATTTTGATGCTAACTCACGTTTGTGTATGTCTAGTGCTGTGTCTGGCTACATTCAAAGCTTTGGCTCAGATGGCCCGCCCTGCTGTTACGAAGACTTGGAATTAACTGACTGTGCATTTTTAATTGGCACTAATACGGCTGAATGTCATCCCATCGTTTTCAACCGACTGGAGAAGTATCACAAAAAGAACCGCAAAGTCAAGATGATTGTGGTTGATCCCCGTCGCACGCCAACCGCAGAAGCCGCTGACTTGCATTTAGCCATTCGTCCCGGTACAGATATCGACCTGTTGAACGGCATCGCTCACTTGTTGATGCGCTGGGACTACATCGACACCATGTTCATGGAGGACTGCACTAGCAACTTTCCGGCTTATGCGGAAGTGATTCGCCACTATCCCCCAGAAATAGTAGCTCATCGATGTGGAATCAGCATTGAAGATTTAGAAACAGCAGCTCGCTACTGGGGGGAATCGAAGCGGGTACTGTCTTTATGGTCAATGGGTGTGAATCAATCCTCGGAAGGAACAGCCAAGGTAAGAACGATCATTAACCTGCACCTGATGACTGGACAGATTGGCAAACCTGGCGCTGGCCCTTTTTCCCTCACAGGTCAGCCAAACGCAATGGGAGGAAGAGAAGCCGGAGGTTTGGCGCATTTATTACCGGGTTATCGGGTGGTGAAAAATCCCCAGCACCGCGCAGAAGTTGAGGAGTTTTGGGGACTCAAGCCGGGACAAATTTCGCCCAATCCCGGTATGAGTGTTTGGGATATGATTACTGGGTTGGAAAATGATGCTGTAGGGTTACTGTGGATTGCGGCTACTAATCCAGCTGTAAGTATGCCAGATTTAGAGCGGACGAAAAAGGCGTTATTGCGATCGCCTTTTACCATCTACCAAGATGCCTATTATCCTACAGAAACCTCTGCCTACGCTCACGTTTTGCTACCAGCAGCCCAGTGGGGTGAAAAAACTGGTGTAATGACAAACTCTGAACGAGTGGTAACTTTGTGTCAAGCATTCCGCCAACCGCCAAGAGAAGCGAAAGCAGATTGGGAAATTTTTGCCGAAGTTGGACGGAGATTAGGTTTTGAAAAAGAATTTGCCTTTGCTAACTCTGCCGAAGTTTATGCTGAGTTTGTCAAACTAACTAAAACTCGCCCCTGCGATATGACGGGTATCAGTCACGCGCAATTACAATTAGAAGGGCCGATTCAATGGCCTCATCCTGAAGAGAGCAGGGGGAGCAGAGGAGCAGGGGAGGCAGGGGAGGCAGGGGGAGAAATCTCTCGAAAGCGGTTATATACTGATTTGCGCTTTCACACTCCTGATGGACGCGCTCGATTTGGGGCATATTACTCAAAGGGATTGGCAGAACCACCAGACCCAGATTATCCATTTGTGCTAACTAATGGACGACTTTACGGACACTGGCATACCCAGACACGCACCGGTCGAATTGAAAAAATTTGCAAAATGCATCCCGCACCGTTTATCGAAATTCATCCCCGTGATGCTGCTAAGTTAGGTATTGTAGATAATCAGAGTGTAGAAGTGCGATCGCGTCGGGGTAAAGCGAAGTTTCCTGCTAAAGTCACAAAAGCGATCGCGCCTGGTACAGTTTTTGTCCCCATGCACTGGGGTTCGCTGTGGGCAGATAATGCCGAAGCTAACGCCCTCACCCATCCAGAATCTTGCCCCGATTCGCTGCAACCAGAATTAAAAGCCTGTGCGGTACAGTTGATACCAATTTCTGTGGAAGTCACAATCAAAAATCATCAACTCCAATCCTCACAATGGTAAGCTGCTAAGTGTACCTCTAAAGTGCTAATTTATAATCAGAAATAAGCTATTTTGTCAATCATCAATACTCAATAGTTATTATTATTTTTTATGACTCTCTAATTTTGACTGTTACCAATTACCATATCTAAAGAGGCTAAATCTCTAGTTAATAAAGATTTTACTAGCATCTATTTTAGCTATGGATAAAGAAAAAAACAGATAAAAAACTTATAAAGCATTGGTAAGGCATTTTTTTTAATCCTCTAGATTTATCTATAGGATTTTCTTTTATTTTAGAATCGGGTGCAGCATTATGAAAAAGTTACTGAGACGAATTTTAGGAGCTACCAAAGATGAGAACTTCATGCACTTTATTGAAAACATAGAAGTGCTAGTTTCTAAAGCTCTATCTCTGTTCATGGTAGTTGTAATTTTGGTAGCGATCGCAGATTTAGGATTCTTTATTTTTAAAGAGTTATTTACAGTTCCTTATGGGAAGTTTAACACAACACTATATAAAATTTTCGGTTTATTTTTAAATATTTTAATTGCTTTAGAAATCTTAGAAAATATTACAGCATATTTGCGAAAACACGTTTTTCAGGTTGAATTAGTTATTGTTACTTCTTTAATAGCAGTTGCCAGAAAAATTATTATTCTTGACTTAGAAAAAGTTGGAGGTATTGATATAATTGGTTTAGGGATAGCTATTCTTGCCTTATCAATTAGTTATTTAATAATTCGTCTCAGTAATTCCAAAGATGCAAGTTAATTGAAGGAGGCAGAAGGCAGGAGGCAGGAGGCAGAAGTTACAAAGATTCCCCATTCCCAATTCACCATCAACTTTAGGTTTGCCGAACAATGACAGATTTCTTTGAATTTGAAGCAGACTTTGTTGATTCCCTGCGTTGCATTCCTATGCAGGTGCGTTGCAAATTAGATACTTGTGGCATCAAGCTAAAATTGCCTGATTGGAATCAAATGACTACAGCCGAGCGTCAAGCTTTAGCCGAATTACCTTGCACTACAGAAACGGAAATCCAGTCTTACCGCGAACATATCCAGCAGTTAATTTTACAACGCACGGGTATACCAGCGAAAAAATTGCCCATCGAGCCTCATCCCGCATGGCTTGACTCTGCTAATGTACCACCTAGCGTTCAAGAAAAAGCTCAAGAAATAGGTGTAACCCTGACACAGCAAAAGTGGGCAGTTTTAACGCCCTTACAGCGTTTTGCCTTGATTAAACTCAGCCAGCCAGGACATGAAAATAAAAACTTTCCCAGAGCGATCGCAGAATTTCATCTGCTTTAATGTTTTTGTCTGGAAACGCGACTCAATTGCTCTCGTAAGTCTGCCCATGTAATGCCTTCTAGGCTAGGTAAGACAACATGAGCGGCTCCAACTCGTTCAAAGGGGCCAAGTCCTACTGCCCACATGCCAGCTGCGAGAGCTGCCTCAACGCCCGCAGCGGCATCTTCTACAACCACAGATTGCTCTGGTTCAATTCCTAGCTGCTTGGCTGCGTATAGAAATAGGTCGGGTGCTGGCTTTGGTTGCTGCACACTATAACCATCAGCGATCGCATCTATTTTGTCAGCAATGCCCAATCGCTCGATCACAGTCTGGGCATTTTTACTAGCTGAACCAATACCGATTTTAATCCCAGCTTGCCGCAGTTCATCCAAGAGGGCGATCGCACCTGGCAACAAATCCTGGGGTGTCATATTTTGGATCAATTCCACATAGTAGCGATTCTTCCGCTCCATCATCTCCTGGATTTGTGCTTCCGAATACAGCCTATCTCCAAGAATTAGCATGAGGGAAGCACGACGGGATACACCCCGTAGCGCCTCGTTAGCCTCCCGATTAAACGGTATACCCTCTTCATCTGCTAGCTTTTTCCAACCTAAATAGTGAAGTTCTGCTGTATCTGTTAGTACACCATCTAGATCGAAGATGAATCCTTGGATGTTGGGGGATTGGGGATTGGGGATTGGGGATTGGGGATTGGGGATTGGGAATTGGGAATTGGGGATTGGGGATTGGAGATTGGGGATTGGGGATTGGGAATTGGGAATTGGGGATTGGGAATTGAGGATTGAGGATTGGCTATTCCCTTTGTCCCCTTGTCCCCTTGTCTCCCAGTCCCCAGTCCCCAGTCCCCAGTCCCCAGTCCCCAATCCCCCATGCAGATCGAAGTCGTGCCATTTCCCGCGCCAGTGCAGTTTAAACTTCAGGCGCGTCCAGCCTGGGGGCAAATGGGGGTTGGCTACGGGCCCGTTTTCGGTTAGTTGAATGCCGCCGAACCCAAAAATTACAGCTTGCCAAATGCCACCAGCACTAGCGCCGTGAATTCCATCACTGGTGTTACCTCGGTTATCTTCAAGATCCACCATTAACGCCCGTATAAACAGTTCGTAAGCTTCGATTGATTTGCTCAAATCTGAAGCTAAGATTGCGTGAACTGCTGGGCCAAGGGACGAACCATAGGTAATATCCGTGCGGGGTGCGTAGTAGTCCCAGTTGGTCTGCAACGCTTTTTCGCTGTAAGGAAAATCTGCTGATTCCCGCATTAAATAAAGCAGCATCAAGATATCTGGCTGCTTGATTACTTGATATTTGTTGATTTTCTCAACACCCAAGATAGCTTGCATGGATCGATCGCGCCCTTCATAATCTGCTAAATCGATATCTTCCAATTGAAAAAATCCCTCGTACTGCTCAATTAGTTCTGTTGATGGGTCATAGAGAAACAATATTTTGGCGATGATATCTTGCCAGTGCGATCGCTCTTGAGAGGTGAGTTTTAGTTTCTGTTCTAGTTCAGTCGCTCGTTCGGGAAATTTGTCAGTCAACCAATCATAAACTGCGATCGCTTTCTCTAGATGCCATTGCGCCATCCGGTTTGTAAAGGCGTTGTTGTGGACTAATTCATGGTATTCATCCGCTCCAATCACTCCCCGAATTTCGTATTGTTCGCGCTCAGAATTGAATTCGACTCGGCTACCCCAAAAGATAGCGGCATCCAAAATCACCTCTGCGCCGACCTTTTGCATCCAGTCATCATCACCAGTGGCTTGCCAGTAGTTCCAAATGGCGTAAGGTATATCTGCATTGATATGAATTTCGCGATCGCGGCACCAAATCCGCACGTCTTCACCATAAAAATTACTTTCGAGTGCCCAACGTGGTGTTACTTCATCTCCGGTAACAGCACTTTCCCAGGCAAACATTGCCCCTTTATATCCGTAATGGGCTGCTTTGCGTTGCGCTCCTGGTAAGGTGTGCCAGCGGTAACTGAGTAAATTACGAGCGATCGCTGGTTGGGTAAACAGAAACAAGGGCAGCATAAAAATTTCTGTATCCCAAAAAATATGACCGCGATAGCCAAACCCCGAAAGAGTTTTCGCCGGAATGCTCACCCGATCATCATGGCATGGAGCCGCAATCAGCAGTTGAAATAGATTGTAGCGAACAGCAAAAGTAGCTGTGCTATCCCCCTCAATGAGGATGTCACTTTGCTGCCAAACCTCATCCCACGCCTGCTCATGGGCTTTTAATAAGGTTGCGTAGTCTGGGAGTTGCGCGAGTTTTTCTTGAGCGGCTAGGACTGGTGTTTCCACCTCCCGTGAGGTGAAAACTGTCACGAGTTTTTCTACAGTTACAGTCTGTTGCGCTTTACCCAAAAAGGTCGTGCTTAAAGTGGGATAACCAGGTGCGGTACTGACTTGTAAAGATGCTTCAGTGCCCGATATTGTCACCTTAGCTGCCATACAGAGTTCAATTCGGGAACTGCGGGTGCGGCGTTGCAA
The DNA here is from genome assembly GCF_051172895.1 of Nostoc sp. CALU 1950. Taxonomy (NCBI): domain Bacteria; kingdom Bacillati; phylum Cyanobacteriota; class Cyanophyceae; order Nostocales; family Nostocaceae; genus Nostoc; species Nostoc sp. CALU 1950. Next base: position 28,444 of record NZ_JBDNJQ010000102.1, read on the forward strand.
CCAGATTCCTTGGTCGGTTTTGCCTTGATCTAGTCCTTCCCAGTGATTGAAACCCTGGTTTTCTGGATAGCCATTGATACTAGCTTGAACTTCAATTGATCCATCAAAATCTACTGGCGTTAAATGGCAGCGTAGCGCCAACACATGCGGATCTGCAAGACTAGCAAAGCGTTCAAAGCCAATGTCTATAGTGTTTCCACTAGGAGAGCGCCAACGTAAAGAACGGCTGAGAAGTCCCTGACGTAAATCAAGCTGGCGATCATAGCGCAATATCTCACCTTGATCGAGACGGAAGCGATCGCCATTCACAATCACTATCAAGGGTAGCCAGTCAGGGCAATTTACCAGTTCAGTGTACACCACCGGCACATCGTCGTAGACACCGTGGATAAAAGTAGCTGGCAATGCATGAGGATAACCTTCCTCAAAACAGCCCCTTGTTCCCAGGTATCCATTGCCGATTGTAAAGACGGTTTCTTTAGAGTGCAATTGCTCAGGGTCAAACTGGGTTTCGATTAATATCCAATCTGTGTAGATAAAATGGCGAGAACGACCTTTTGTGTGCATAAGTTGGGGAATGGGGATTTTGAGCTTTTGAGGTGGATGAACGGAGTTCTGAGGTGGATGAACGGAGTTCTGAGGTGGATGAA
>NZ_JBDNJQ010000103.1:0-28837 GCF_051172895.1 Nostoc sp. CALU 1950
AAGTCGGGGATCTGACCACCGCTAACCACTCATAACTAATGGGACAGACTACTAGTAGTCCACCAAAGCAACTTTGGTGAATCAATGAAGTTCGTAGTCAGGACTTTAGTCCTTGATTTGAACGCTAAAGCGCTCACTACAAACCTAGCAAACTTGACTTGACAGACTCTAATTATCTTGTGCGATCGCATTAGCTTGAGTAGATAAGTTAAATTAATAAAAAAGCTTATATAGATGAATCACAGCCTAAGTGTTGCTCCCAGCCTGGAAGAACACACTCATGAAAATCCTATTGTTACCAAACAACAGCTATTTGCGAAGCAACTAATTGTCCTTGTCTTGGAAATACTTCTGGCATTACCTCTGGGTTTACTCCTCGCCAAGTTTCAAATTGGCAGGATTGCCTGGATCTTTGGTGGGATTGCAGCTGGTACAGTCGTTCTTCAAGGGTGTCGAGTTTTTTATCAATATTCTCCCCAACCTAACCGCACTGCAAGAAAAGTCGGAATGGCACTTGTAGGCTTAACTGTCGGCGCTTCCAATGCCCACGGTAATCTAGCTAGTGTTGCTTCTGGTATTCCCGTATTTATTTTTCTTACCTTGTTTCTACTGCTGAGTGGCAGTTGTATCGGTTATATTTACTCCCGCGTCACCAAAACCAACCTCATGACAGCAATGCTGGCTACCGTTCCTGGTGGTGTCGGAATTATGGCAGCGATCGCCGCCGATTACAATAAAAATGTTAGCTTGGTTGCCCTAGTTCAGGCAATTCGCGTCACCTCAGTAGTTGTTCTAATTCCCTTCATCGCTAAGACATCAGCTGGCAATTACTATCCGCAAACACTCCCAATCAAAGCTGCTTGGCTTAATTTCGATCCATTTCAACTAGAATTACTGTTGTTAGTACTGGTAATTACTGGATTAGTAGTTTATCCAGCTATATTATTTAAAATTCCCGCAGGCGATTTCTTTGGTGCATTGTTGATTGGTATTGGGTTTAATCCTTTGCTACATTGGCTGCCTTTTGTGGGTGATATTAGCTTTAGCCCGCCGCCTTTAATTAACTTATTGGGTCAAATGCTCCTGGGAATTACTATTGGTGAATATTGGGGAGACAAACCCAACTTCAGGAAGCGGACTGTGGGCTATGCTTTAATCTCTGTAGCCATGACCCTCATCGCCGGAGCGATCGCTGCTATACTTGCGATGCAATTAACCTCTTGGGACTGGTTAACCTGTCTGCTAGTCACAGCCCCAGGAGGATCAGCAGAAATGATCCTGGTTTCTCTGGCATTAAATCATAATGTTGAAATTGTCACAACTGGTCATTTAGTGCGACTAATTGCGATTAATAGTTCCCTACCACTTTGGGTGTTTTTGTTTCGCCGTCTCGATGAGCAACTTTCTGAACCAGTTTAATTGCAGAAGTATGAGGCATTTGGCAAAACATTTCTGACAAGTAGAACCAGATACTATTGATATTTATTCAAATTGATTCCGCTCAATGCGTAAGTCACGATAACCGTGATAGTCATTTTCGCTAACAATTTTCTGGAAAGCGAGTGTATTTTATGATAGCTAACTTCCAGCTTTAGATTTGTAGGCTAGGAAAATTAAAATAGTAATTTCACTGGTGTTAAAAAATATTTGTGTAAGTTAGTATACTGCATGATTGTCGAGTGAATATTGACATCATTTCATTGTCTTAGATGAGGTGGACACCGATGACATCTGAAAGCGATCGCCAAAAAGAACTTGAACACCGGGAACGTTTACTACGAGAACGAGAAGTTGAATTGCGACTCCGAGAAATGGAAACTAAGCTCCATACTACCGATGCAGCTTTTCATCAAACTGTGAAGCATCAGCCAGAAAATTCCCAGAAACCTTGGATGCAAAAAGTGATTCTGGGTGGAAAGTTGTTTGCTCTTGGTGTAGTAACACTAGTTGCAGTCAGAATAGCCGCAGTATTAGCTGGGTTTATTATTGTTGCTGCGCTGGGGTGGATGTCTTACAAATTATTTTTGGAATCTAAAAAAACTAATTCTTAATAAAGGTGTAACTATGATGAGTGAGCAGGTCGCAACGGACAGATTTATCCAAGATTTAGAGCGTGTTGCTCAAGTACGCTCTGAGATTTCTGTATGTTTGAGTAAACTGGCTGAAACAATTAGTAAAGCTGAGTTAGTTGGTGATTCTTCATCAGGAAAACTCAGTTTAGAGCGAGATATTGAAGATATTACAGTAGCTAGTAAAAACCTCCGCCAAGGTGTATTTCGCCTTTTGGTTTTGGGCGATATGAAACGGGGAAAAAGCACGTTTCTTAATGCCTTAATTGGCGAAAATTTATTACCGAGTGATGTTAATCCTTGTACCGCAGTATTAACAGTTTTACGCTATGGGCCAGAAAAGAAAGTCACCATTCATTTTAATGATGGTAAAAGTCCACAACAGCTAGATTTTCAGAACTTTAAATATAAATATACCATTGATCCGGCTGAAGCTAAAAAACTGGAGCAGGAGAAAAAACAAGCATTTCCAGATGTAGATTATGCAGTAGTTGAGTATCCATTAACGCTACTAGAAAAGGGAATTGAAATTGTCGATAGTCCAGGATTGAATGATACAGAAGCGCGAAATGAATTGTCTTTGGGTTATGTAAATAATTGCCACGCAATTTTGTTTGTAATGAGAGCTTCTCAACCTTGTACCTTGGGTGAGCGTCGCTACCTAGAAAATTATATTAAAGGTCGAGGATTGACGGTTTTCTTCTTAGTTAATGCTTGGGATCAGGTGCGGGAATCATTGATTGATCCTGATGATGTCGAAGAATTAGAAGCATCTGAGAATAGATTACGGCAAGTCTTTAATGCGAATTTAGCAGAATATTGTACTGTAGAAGGTCAGAATATTTATGACGAACGCGTGTTTGAGCTTTCGTCAATTCAAGCACTCAGACGACGCTTGAAAAATCCCCAAGCTGATTTAGAGGGGACTGGCTTTCCGAAGTTTATGGAAGCGCTTAATACTTTTCTTACCAGAGAACGTGCGATCGCAGAACTCCGTCAAGTCAGAACCTTAGCAAGACTTGCCTGCAATCATACCCGCGAAGCAGTTGCTAGACGAATACCATTACTTGATCAAGATGTCAATGAATTGAAAAAACGGATTGATTCAGTAGAACCAGAGTTTAACAAACTCACAGGTATTCGGGATGAATTCCAAAAAGAAATTATCAATACAAGAGATACTCAGTCAAGAACAATTTCTGAATCTTTTCGTAGCTACGTTTTAAACTTAGGTAACACCTTTGAAACCGATTTCTTACGCTATCAGCCGGAACTAAATCTGTTTGATTTTCTCAGTAGTGGTAAACGAGAAGCATTTAATACCGCACTACAAAAAGCCTTTGAGCAATATATAACTGACAAATCTGCTGCTTGGACATTAACTGCTGAAAAAGATATCAATGCAGCTTTTAAAGAACTTTCTCGCAAAGCAGCACAATATGGCGCTTCTTACAGTCAAATCACAGACGAAATAACAGAAAAGCTCACCGGACAAAACGTCAAAGTAAATACCACTACTACTACTGAAGAAGATAACTCTCCCGGCTGGGCAAAATGGGCAATGGGATTGTTATCACTCTCTAAGGGAAATCTTGCTGGTTTCGCAATGGCGGGGGCTGGATTTGATTGGAAAAATATCTTGTTAAACTACTTCACTGTAATTGGTATTGGTGGAATAATTACAGCAGTGACAGGGGTTTTGCTTGGCCCTATCGGGTTTGCACTACTAGGTTTAGGAGTAGGATTTTTGCAAGCAGATCAAGCCCGTAAAGAGTTAGTTAAAACAGCAAAAAAAGAGTTAGTTAAACACCTACCACAAGTAGCACATGAGCAATCTCAGGTTGTATATAATGCCGTGAAAGAGTGTTTTGACTCTTACGAAAGAGAAGTAAGTAAGCGGATTAACGATGATATTGTATCTCGCAAATCTGAATTAGATAATTTAGTCAAGCAGAAAGAAACTCGTGAAATCAATCGTGAGAGTGAGTTCAAACGTTTAAAAGATTTACAGGAAGATGTAATAGCTCAGTTGCAAAAAATCGAGACAGCATATAGCAACTTATTAGCTTACTATAGCTAATATATTTCATTACTCTCGTTCCCAGCTTCTAGCTGGGAATGCCTACTGGGAGGCTCCGCCTCCAATAACCATAAGAATATGAGGCGGAGCCTCAATGAATTGCATTCCCAGCTAGAAGCTGGGAACGAGGAATAGGGGAACTATGCAACAACAGTATGAAGGTTATAAGGATTTAGCAGATTCTCTAAAATCTGCATCTGCGTTGCTGAATTTAGAACGCAAATCGCAACTACATCAAGATATAATTACCATCTGCAATCATCTGGTTAATCCTAGCTTTCGGATTGCAGTATTTGGGCCTTTTAATCATGGCAAGTCTACCTTACTGAATGCCATGTTAGGGAATCGCACCTTACCAATTGATTTAATTCCCACTACAGGCGCATCGATTACTGTCAAGTATGGCTCTGATGTGCGGACTCGCATCATGTTGTTAGATGGTACAGAAATCTATCGCAGTGGTACAGAAATCTTACAGCAATTTGCAATTCTTGATGGCAATAGGCAGATGCGAAAAGATGTAGCATCTGTAGAAGTTTTCTGTCCACATCCATTTTTGGAAACAGGAGTAGAATTTCTCGATTTACCGGGAACAAATGATAGAGATGAACAAGATAATTTAGTCCGAGAACAATTATTAAGTGCAGATTTAGTTATCCAATTATTAGATGCACGTAAGCTAATGACTTTGGGTGAGCGGGAAAATTTACGAGATTGGTTATTAGATCGCGGTATTAAAACAGTTATATTTGTTGCCAATTTTCTGAACTTACTTGAACCCGACGAGCAAAAACAGGTGCAAAATCGCCTGCTGTTTGTTGCAGAAAGCTTTCGAGCCGAATTACCTCCAGGTTTTAGTAATTTATATCGCGTTGATGCTTTACCTGCTTTAAGAGCCAGATTAAAAGGCGATGTTGCTGCTGCCAATAGTAGCGGGTTAGCAGCATTTGAAACAGCTTTGCAAAATATTGTCGGGATTTTGCAACCAAATCGTGGTAGTGTGCGTTTGCCAAGAGTGGAAGCGATCGCTTCTCAAATCCAACTCTCATTAAAAGCTAAAATTGACCCGATTGCTATTGAAATAAAATCCTTTGATGATAAACAAAATAGCAAAATTGAAATTAAACAAAAAGCAGCTAACTTAATTTATAAAGGTTTTACTACTAGCGTAGGAGAGTTACGCAACTGGCTAGCATTACCCAAGCTCCTGACAAAATATCAAGCTGATGCGGCAGTTGCATTGGCAGAAAATAACTTTAAAGTTTGGCAAACAAATACTCTTAAAAAAGACCTCACCCAATTGCAATTGGCTGCGGTGAAATGGCTTTATCAAGCTTACGAGTTTTTTCAAGAAGAACGGCCACAAGATTTATTAATTCCCTTTCCTAGCGAACCACAAGTAATACTACCCCCAAAGCCAAGCAGTACTGATGATTTAAGTGAACCTGGTTCCATCGCGGTTGGTGGTGGTATTGGTTGGTTGTTAGGCGGCCCGGTGGGTGCTGCTGTCGTCGGGAGTATTTCTTATTTGTTAAACAAGAATATCCAAAAACAAGACGAACAATTAGCAAAGGACTCTTATCATCAGGATGTTGCTAAACTTTGTATAACCGCAATTGAAGACTATTTATCTAACTTCAGCAGTCAAGCGTTATCAATTTTGACTGAATATGAACAGAAAGCCGATAAAGTAATTTGCTTTGAAGTCAGTCAAGAACCACTAGAAATTACTAATAAACGGGAAAATTTGCAGCAGTTACAAAACGGTTTTAATCAGTTATTACGAGAGTTAGAAAAAGTCAATATCCTCTCAAATCATCAACCTTATAAAGAAATACCCAAATACAGCAACACCAAGAGAAAATATTCGCCACAGCCAAATAGAGTTCAAATTTCCCCTGAAAAAGATCCTGGTGTTAAGCGACAACAGGAAAATACTACTAAGAATACTAGGACAAGGGTAGAATCTGTTTCTCCACCACCACCGCCAAAAACTCCTCCCTCTCCACGGAAAGAAGAGGTGGAGGCGAAATTTCGTGATTGGGAACTTAATGAAGAAATAGCGCGAATGAAAGCAGAGATGCGATCGCCTGGTTTTAAAACTGGTAAACAGCAAAATACAACTCAAAGCAACGAAGCACCCAACCAACCTAAAACACAGACACAAAAAGATAAAATTACTCGCGCCTACAGTATTTTAGGATTGCAAGCAAATGCATCTCTAGCTGAGGTAAAACAGGCTTATCGAACTTTAGTAAAAAAATGGCATCCAGATTTGTTTGTGAATCAGCCGCAACTGCAAAAACAAGCACAAGAGAAAATGCACTTAGTTAATGAAGCGTACACAATTTTGAGTGATAAATAAACAACCAGATCCCCGACACCTCAAAAAGTCGGGGATCTTTAGATTCATCCTAATTTCATTTCTGGCTGTCAATATAGAATTAGGAAACTGTTAGGTGAGACTTATGCAACTGCTATCTTTGAGGAATGGCTTTTTGGCGTTAACCTTGAGTGCGATCGCTTCAGGCGGTGGGTTAATCACAGGCTGCGCTAGTACTGCTTCCCAGAACCAAAGCCAAGCGCCAGAAGCAACCACCAGCAATGCTAATGACAAGCAGATGATGAACCACGGTGGTGGCATGAATCACAGTATGGGAATGGATTTAGGCCCAGCCGATGCTAACTTTGATTTACGGTTTATCGACGCTATGATATTGCATCATCAAGGGGCTGTGGAAATGGCTAAAGAAGCGCAGCAGAAATCAAAACGCCCTGAAATTAAAAAATTAGCAGACGATATCATCAAATCGCAAAACCAAGAAATCACTCAGATGAAGCAGTGGCGACAAGCTTGGTATCCCAGCGCCGGAGATAAACCAATGGCTTATAACAGTCAAATGGGTCACATGATGGAGATGTCGTCTGACCAAATGCAAGCCATGATGATGAGTCAAGACTTAGGTGCAGCTGATGCTGAATTTGATCTGCGCTTTATCAATGCGATGATTCCTCACCATGAAGGCGCTGTAACAATGGCAAAAGATGTCTTGAGTAAATCTAAGCGCCCTGAAGTCAAGCAATTAGCCCAAGAAATTATCAAGGCACAAAATACAGAGATTAAGCAAATGCAGCAGTGGCGAAAAACTTGGTATAACAAGTGATGCATTGCTAAAAATCTTTGTTTGCGACTCAACCTACCATTTTGGTAGGTTCTGGTGCGGCATAGTGTTCGCCTGCTGGGAACTGCGATTATCTACGACTTTTCCAGTATCCAGCTTCTCGACTACAATGCATCACTGCTAGGACAAGAATATAGTCTTGCTCAATCGTGTAAAGAATCCCATACGGAAACTTGCGTGTCATGCATCGCCGAACATCATATAAAGAACAGTTAAGTATGGATTGACGGTATAAACGAAGCACTCTCTGCTGGATTTGGAGTGATGAGGTTTAAAGCGAATTCCTGTCCCAAAAAACCTATTAGAAATCCAAGGAATAGCCCACCCCAAAAGTCTTCAACAGAGACAATTTGTTGAACGCCATTTTTTCTAGCAAAAGAAACTACTGTAATAGCACTAAGAATTATAGCCAGAAGAATACTCAAGAATCCTGCATTTTGAGAAACTATGACTACATTTGATTTGATATCACTAAGCAATCTAGCAATTCCTCCAATTGCACTACCCACAACAGCACCAGTCATAACCGCTTTAATTTCTGCTTGTATGGTTAGGTCGAAAGGTAAAGTATACAGATGATCACGATCATCCACCGCATAATTTACTTGAATTTGTAGCTTATGAGCAAGCGGAGTGAAAAATAACCAAGAACGTGTTCGGAAAATGAATTGCTTTACAACTGAATCACCTGGCTGTAGAACTATAGGGGTTAAACCTCTCTTAGAAAACTCAAATCGTCGAAGTATACTATCTATATGTTTAGGTGAAGCACTATCTATTCTAATATCAATAGTTTGATACCTCTCAATTGGTTTACCGACGACATTACTTCCTACAGTTTTTCTGAATCTGTCTACTTCCGAGGTAGATACAGCTTCAGCAATTCGATTGTCAGGCTCACTGTAAAGTCTCAAATTAATTCTCCATTGAACTACAGTTAAACGGCTTATAATGCTTACAAAACTATTCTTTCGTTCCTGATTTATTAAATTCTCCTTCATCAAATCATAGCGACGACGCTGTTTCTCTACTATATCTACAATTTCTATTGGAATTTGAGACTCAACTGAATAGAGTATAATTGGAACCTCAAATGGATTGCTGATTACCACAAAAGTTGAAAACTCTTGCCCCGCAACAATTGTTGATTTAGATGCAGATACTCTGACATGTAAATCTCCTCTCAACATCTTAGGAGAAGAAAATTGTTCTGAGGCAATTGTCACTTCAAGCTGTTGAAGTTTCCCAGATTTATGCAATTTCTTCAATTCATGATGTATTTGCCATAGGAACCATTCACGATCATGAAATAGTTCCTCCACAGTGGGTATTATTTCTACAAAAATCAAGAGATTCTCAAATAGCTTTGTGGCTACTTTCTCATCCTTATTATCCAAAAGTATTTGAATAGATAAAGACAATTGAGTTTGATCTATTTTCTCTATCAAATACTCTTCAAACAAGGAATATTTTGACGGCCAAATTGTTTTTATCAAAGCTTTGGCTTCATCAACTTGCGTGGAATATTTGTCTAGAATGGGGGTGAGACTTATTCCGATTAAGTAAACTATTATAGATTCCGTGTCTGCTTTTTGAAGATATTGAAAAACACTTATACAAAGTTCACTTTTAACTTTATTTCTAACTTCTTCACGTAATGCATCTATCGTTAGTTCTGTTTCACTCATGAATTATACATCAGAATATACTGTTCAATATTTAATTATTACTACAATTGCATATAAGCATATAGCTTACATTTCATAACATACAGAATTTTTTTTCGCATACCGAAAATATACCAGAACTGCTCTGTTTATTTACTTAATTTGTCATAAATTCATAAATATATAAATATAAAAATTTTATCTGTAATATTTCTTTTTTGGCAATATACAAACTTTTTCCTTATACAGAACAGACCCCATTTAAGGAAACAATATAGAAAATTTCCGTATAATTAACCCTGATATCCAGAATTTTTACGACTATCACCCTGCTAGTCAGATACTATACAGACTTGGTGATTGGGGTGTGCGTAGTCCGCTTGACTCATAAAAATCCATAATGAGTGCGCGATTTGATGTTGTTCGCTGACGATACTCAAATGAATTGATAAAGCCATTACGAAAAGAATAGACCTGATAAAACTCGATTTATGAAATATAACTGTACAGACGGGCTATGACTAGGCTGTTGACTCTGTACCTTTTAGCCCACAAGACTTCATGCAGAAATTGTGTTTTTTATTTTGGCGTAAAGATGGCTGTTGCGGGCGCTTTCACACAAGCAAAAACCAGCACAAATAATTTTTCGGTAATTCCCAAAAAAATAGCCAAAATCAACAGCCTAGACTTAGCCTGTGTAGTAGCGAATTATATTCGCCCAAAACTTTTCAAACATCCTCTTAATGCTTATCGCCGATATTCGTCGCCACAATCGCCAATAAGCTGGTACAAATCGCGTGATTGGCGAGATACTGCATTGATGCGATCGCGATCGTCTGCATCTAAACTAAAACTAAATACTTTGGCGTTATCTTCTATATGTTCAGAGACACCAAGTCTTGCACCAACTATCACACCGCCCACCGTTGGCTGATCTAAAATATAACGCACTGCCACGTTGGAAATGCTTACACCATGTTTATTAGCAATTTCTTTGAGGATAGCTAGCAATTCTTGAAATAATTGCCAACCACCCCAAGCATCGATCATATTTTTATATTTTTTCAAACTAGCAGTGGAGAGATCAAATCCTCGCGGTTCCGGTTTCCCCAAATAGTTTTCTGATAACAAACCGCCACACACTGTACCGTAAGTAAAAAGCTTTATGCCATGCTGTTGGCAAAACTCCACCATATTAACTTCAGGACGGCGATCAACTAGGGAAAATTGCACTTGGTTAGAAACAATTTTGATACCTGCTTCAGTAATAATCTTCAAGTTTTCAGTATCAAAATTAGTTAAACCTAGATGCTTAATTTTACCTTCAGTCTGAAGTTCCGCCATATATTTAAGGGCATCCAGATAATTTTTATCCTGATATTCCCACCAGTGAAATTGCATCAAATCTAACGATTCCACATTCATCCTTCTCAGGGAAATATCAATATTTTCCTCAACCAGTTTTTTCGTCATTTTGCCTGGACGAGGTACCCATTTCGTAAAGGCTTGCACCTGAGATAAAGCATCTTTACCACGAGTATCAATTAGTTGGCAGCGAAACTCACCAATAAAGTCTTCTGCGGGGCCATAATGGTCTGCTAAATCCCAAGTGGTAAAGCCTGCATCTAAATATTTGAACATAGTCTCAATGGCGGCATTGGGATTGATCCCTCCGTGTGCGCCGGAGACTTGCCACATCCCATTTAATATGCGGCAGATGTTCAAATCAGGAGTGAATTGGAGACGGCTAGCTGCGGGTAAGTTCATTTTCAATTTATGAGTGAAAAGTAGGAATGGCAGGACTTAAGAGTTACTAATAGATAAATCATAACTGATAATTCATAATTCCTAACTTCTAACTTACAGACGCGATTAATCGCGTCTGTAATTTTTAACGCCAGCCTTTTTCAGCTTGTTCGAGAACATAAGCAGAAACCTCTTGAATTTGCTGTTCAGTGAGACGCTCTTTGTAAGCTGACATATTATTTTTACCATTGGTTACTATGGATGTAACAGCCTCGATTGAATCCATCCCATACTTTTTCAGGGCTTGCTTTTTGAGATTTTTACCTCGGCGAATTATGTTGCTGCCGTTAATATGACAACCAGCACAATGAATACTAAATATTTGTTCACCGTTAACTGTATCTGCTGCACTAGCTGGCAAAGTAAAAGTACTGATTAATAACAAAATTGTTACTAATACTAATCTGAGTAACTTTTTCAATTAATTTCTCCCGATTTTGACATACTGGTTGCAAGTATTAAGTGTAAGAACCAATACTAGAGGGATTCAAAATCTGTTGTAAATCCAGCAAAATTTACACAATCTTCTTGAAAAGCTTCTGCATCGCTAACATCCTCAATTTTATAAGACATGATCCGCGTACCATCTGGCATTTTTTTGGAGCCAATTAATTCACCTTGATATTTCTCTGCGATCGCTTTAAATTCAACACCATAAATCTTCCAGGCATCGCCCGAACAAGTAATATTTACTCGCCACATATTTTCCTATGAATTACTACCACTAAATATTCATCATCTCACAAATGGGCAACATCTTACACATCACCTCTTTGGGATTGCAATTTTCTATCTAAAGGCAGTGCCAAGCCTGATCGGGCTACGCCATAATGTGGATGTAGGAACACTTCTAGAAACTTTTATCCCAATTAGTTAAACTCCAAGAGTTGAAAATGCCTAACAATATCAAACAACAAATTCAAGCAGACCTGCAACAAGCTAAAGAAACTGGACAATTAAGAACTGAGCGAATTCGAGAAATTGTCAAATCCGCAGTTGCTCAAGTATCCTCTGAGTTTAAACAAGGTTCTAGTGAAGTTCGTAGCATTGTTAAAGATGCAGTCTCTGCTGTCATTGAAAACTTCCAAGAAAAAGGTAGCGAACTCAAAGATGAAGTAACAGCTTCCATTGAAGGAGCGCTGGAAGGGATTAATAGCAAAAGGCACGAAAGCATTGCTCAAACTCAGACAGATATCAAGCGGCTACAAGCTCAACTGGATGGTGAAGAAGAACAACTCCAGCAAGAGGTTGATGTAATTTTGGCAGAAATTGAAGAGACGGGTAAGGAAAAACCAGCTAGTACCAAAACTGCAATTGATTCTGCTGTCAATGCCATTAAAGATAGTGAAGAAGTAGGATTGTTAAAGAAACGTTACGCGCAACTGCAAGCGCAGCTAGCCATTGTCCGAGCTAATATGGCTGCACGCTATGGCGGACGTAATATGGAGGTTCAAGATTATCTAGACGAGGCTAAACACTGGTATGATAAAGCTCGTCCCCAAGCTGAGTCTGTAGCTGTACAGGTAGGAGAAAAGCGATCGCAGCTAGAAGATAAACTGGGTGAAGCTGGTACATCTCTAGCAAGAAAAGAGCGCCAAATCAAACAGACTTTAAGAGAGTTACTCCTAACAGCCGCTGACTTATTCAAAGATAAGGAACCTGCTGATAAAGAGCGGGAGACTATTCATAAATAGACTATAGGAATCCGCTTTGATTTCTGAACTAATTTGCGTAGGCAGGCAATAGGGAATAGGCAACAGGCAACAGTCAAGAAGGCTTCTTAGTTGTACTGAGTTTTTTCAGAAATCAAATATTAGTCCTATATACTTCTTTTTGTAGGGGTGCAGGCAATGGCTGCACCCCTACAAATGTATTTATATAATTAGACTCGATGCTGAAAATCTAGATTACCTTGTTTTTTGCTGGGTTTACTCATGACTAGTATCAACACCACTGGGTTTTGGCTTAAGTTCAATACCCGTGAATGAAATCGATAAACAATAACAAGTTTGCAAACTAAATAGTTCTGTAAAAAGAAGTTTTCTAATAGGAAATGCCCAAATCAAATATATAATTGGTAACTAAATGTTAACGAAAATGTCAAAGTATTAATTAATATTTCTAACTTCCGATTTGAGGAGATTTTCACGGTTATTCTAAAATTACCATAATAGCTTCTCTAAAACTACAAGAAATCCAGAGCGAATACTTATTGTTCTTAATCTCTGAATCTTAAATTGACCGACTTTGGCGTAACTGTGTCAATCCCCATATTGTAAAAATAAAAATGTCTAAATATAAACGAAAAAATTCCAATCATAAATCTGAAATTAGAGACTTGAATAAAGATTTAAAAATCCTTTTCTCAATGGCAGATTGAGAATTTAATTCACGGGTATTGAATTTAGAAATCATCCTCCAACTGTCGGGTTAAAAATCGAGCAAATGTCTTATGGATTGGCTAATCTCAATTGATATATTTCACCTTGGGGATTGGATTATTGCCCAAAGTCCCACTCCTACACCATTACCAACACCTGCCAAAAATATTAATGATATTGAATTACTCAAAAGCCAGTTGGAATTTCTCAAGGCGACCAATGGTCAATTGAGTGAAAGTTTTAACAAATTTGTAGGTGCGATGCAATTTACCTTAGTAGTATTTGCATTTTTAGGTGGATTTTTAGCCTATGTATTTGGCAAAAACTTAGACGATGCTAAAAAAATTGCCAGCCAGGTAATTCGCCAGGAAATTGATAATAAAGTTGCTGATTTAGTAAAATCAGAAGTCGCAACAGTTACGCGAACTTTGCAGCGTGAAAGGGTGATAGCTTCGACGGTTGTAGATTATTACTTGCCTAGTAATGATCTAGAGACTAATGATTGTAAACTGTTGCAAAAACGAGGCTTTCAAAAAGTTAGATTTTGGAATCAAAGAAGACAACCTAAGAATCCAATAGGTGATGTTTTTATACTGGATTTAATAAATTCTAATCTGCTTTCAGGGCAAGAATTCGCTGGGCTTTCTGATACTGATGCAACTAACAAACGGGAAGAAAAAGTTAAAGAGCAAGTTGATTTTGTACTGAATTGGCTGGAAAAAGCAACCGTTCTCGTAATTTATGTTAAGGGAAGATATAGAGAAATTGATAATTTAGCAACGCGAGTTGATTACTATTACGTTTCAGCAAATGCACCTGTGAGTTTAATGGGAATTGTTACAGATTCTGCTTACGTTGCTCATGGTGAAAAGAATTAGGTTTGCTTCTATTATTACTAACTTTCACACTTTAAAGGGGTTTGACCTTAAAGAAATTCAACCTATTGTCTGGAATAACCTTTGGTTGTTGTGTAAGAACTTCATAGCTGAACTTTAATCACCCAGAGGTTTTTGTAATGCCTATCGATTTATTGAACCGCAAAAAAACTCATTTTGTCTTGTGGCGTCCCAGTGCATCACAACTAGCTCCCACCCTCTACATTGGCAGCACTGCTCCCGAAAGCCCAGACAGATTAGCTCAATTCAGAGAAATTCCGCTTCGTCAATCAACAGAATTTCCAGAATTATGGGAAGTTTCGGCTCAAGAATCTGGTCTGACTGAAGGACAGGTTTACTTTTACTGGTTTAAAGTCCGCAACTCAGACCCCTACGAATCTGCCAGTGCTAACCAAATTCTCTACTGTACAGATCCAACCGCGACAACTGTGGATCGACGCTTACTTGCACCAAAGCCGTCAGAATCAGGGGGCGTTACTAGCTTCGATCCGGCAAGCGTTGTGCTTTATCAAAATAAGACGCTGATTCCCTGTGATCCTGAAGGGCAAACTGTAAATTGGGAAGGCGATGCTCCTTTAGAAACGCTACCAACCAATAATCAACTGGTGATTTACGAATTACCAACCCGCTGGACAAAGATTAATTCAAATGGATTGATTGAAGAAGGAAACGGCACATTTCGTGACGTACTGGCACTATTGATCCCAGAAGCGATCGCTCCTACTTTTCCCATAGTCAGCGCCTTCAATAACCGCGCTCATCTTGTGGAACTGGGAATCAACGCTCTAGAACTTCTGCCACCAGAAGACAGTGATGATACTCTCAATTGGGGTTATGGTACAGCAAATTATTTTGCAGCGGATTTTGACTTAGGACGCCCAGATGAACAGTCAGCACCGACTGCTTCGACTGATTTGGCTAATCTGATCAAAGTCTGCCATCAGCAAGGTTTGCGCTTTTTTGTGGATATAGTGATGGCATTCTCGCGGAATAATCCTTACCATAACGTTAATTTTTTGGAATTTTACATCAAATGGGCTAGTGGTGATCCAGAACAAGGGTCAAGAGATGGCTTTGGTGGGGATTTATTTAAGTACAACTATTGGGTAGAGGGCTATAATCCCATTACTGGACAAAAGTCATGGCTTGTCCCAGCCCGTGAATACTTAAAAGCTCATATTGCCCACTGGTTGGAATACTATCGAGTTGATGGTCTGCGGTTGGATAGCGTCAATAATGTTGCCAACTATGACTTTTTGCAGGAATTCAAGGATTTTGCCCGCACCCTTTGGGATAAAAGAGGCGGAACCGACGATCGCTTCCTCGTAGTTGGCGAAGAATTGAGTGTACCTCTATCTCTCATCCAACAAAATCGTCTGGATGGACTTTGGAATGAAAAGTTCAAGCAAATCATCCGAGAGGTGATTTTAGGTAAGAATGCCTGGGATGAACCCAGCTTTGAATGGAGTATCCGCAAACTAATTGATTGCCGAAACTTAGGCTTTACAGATGGTTCTCAGGCGGTAAACTATATAACTTCCCATGATGTTGGCGGTTATGGTAACGAGCGTTTCTTCAGCTACCTTGTTAGTAATGGAATTGCTAATACTGAACCGCGCATTAAGTTGGCATTTGTCTCGCTGCTTACTGCCGTAGGAATTCCCATGATCCTTGCCGGAGACGAATTTGCCGATCAACAGGATTTGCCTACAACAGATGATTATAAGCAAATTGATCCAGTGAACTACAGCCGTGTGAAAGATGATTGGCGGCAACGCATTTTCCAATACGTTGCGAGGTTGGTTCGCTTACGTAAGACTTCTGGTGCTTTAGCTGTAAATGATACTCAATTTATTCATGTTGATTTTAATGATGGGAAACGAGTTCTAGTTTGGCAGCGTGGTAATAAAGCCGATCAATTAGTAGTTGTTGTGGCGAATTTCTCTGACTACGGCACTCCTCCTGGTTCTGAGTACAGAGTCCCGAATTGGCCTGCAACCCCAGTAGGCAAGCAGTGGCGGGAAGTTACTCAAGAGCGGATAGTGCCATCTGAGTGGGTAGGGAGAGAAGGTATTTTCCCCTGGGAAGCTAAAGTGTACGCTCTAGTTTAATCTTAATGCCGCTCAGTGAAAGATAATCTTAGGTCAGGTTTGGTAATTCAACTTGACCTATTTCTATTGCTAAGGTGAAATACTACAAAACTTGGATGCTGATTCTGATACCCAGCGGCTACATCCATCATTATGCAATCAACCAGTGCACAGAGATTCTATATGTAGAGATATTGCATACCAAGCCTTTGTTTGAGTTACTCGCCTAAACCCTTCTAGAATGAAAACTATTGTAGGGAATTTTATTAATAAACTTGTTTTTATTGTGGGAGGTATGATGAGCCGTCCAATAATTCTTGGTATTGTCGGCGACAGCGCGGCTGGGAAAACAACACTAACGCGAGGAATCGCTCAGGTACTCGGCCCAGAAAATGTTACGCTCATTTGTACAGATGATTATCACCGTTACGATCGCCAACAACGTGCAGAAATTGGCATCACTGCCCTCCACCCGGACTGCAATCACTTAGATATTATGCAGCAACATCTGTCGTTGCTACGCACGGGACAACCAATTCTGAAGCCAGTTTATAGCCATAAAACCGGCACATTTGAGCCACCGCAGTATATCAAGCCGAATAAATTCGTGATTATTGAGGGATTACTCGGTTATTCTACTCGTGCTGCTCGTGACTCTTACGATGTGAAAGTTTACCTTGCACCCCCAGAAGAACTACGCGCTAAGTGGAAAGTTAAGCGAGACACCCAAAAGCGCGGCTACACGGCTGAACAGGTATTAGCGGAACTAGAAAAGCGTGAACCAGACTCATCACAATTTATCCGTCCGCAGCGGCAATGGTCTGATATAGTCATTAGTTTTTATCCACCCACCGAGGAAGATGATGAAACCAATGGCCATTTAAATGTCCGTCTGGTACTTCGCCCGACAATTCCCCACCCAGATTTTACTGAGATTGTCAACTCTGGCTATGGTAATTCTGACTCAGCAATCCGCTTGGGGCTAGACAGGGATATGAGTAAGCCTGTGGATGTCTTAGAAGTTGATGGTCATGCAACCTTAGAACAGGTAAATAAGCTAGAGCATATTATTTGTTCTGATATGCCCCATTTACGAAGTATTTGCGATCGCGAAAGTAATCCCGAACTGGGTAAAATTGCTGGTACAACTGGAGAAACACTGCAAAGTTATCCTCTGGCTTTGACTCAGTTGATTATTACCTACCACATGCTGAAAGCAACGCAAACTTATCAGTAATTAACTAAAATGAAGGGGTTTGAATGGTTTGCCGTGTGTAGTGTTGGGTTGTTGAATTATGCGATGCCTACGGCGGTAAACTACGCACTTTGCTAACTCGCCCTAAATTATCTTATTTTTAGTCTTCCCTTTGAAGGTTGCAAATGAAATTACCCATAGAAACTGACCAAGGTTAAAGATTTTCTCAAATAAAGATGATTTTGAGAGCAAACAAGGGATAACTAAAGATAGTTACATCTTTAGTGACTATTCTCTTAGTTTCCTATGACTTATTGCCTCAGAATTGCTGACTTACCTACAAATGAGCGTCCGCGTGAACGGCTAATGACGCATGGTGCCAAAATTTTAGCCACAGCGGAGTTAATTGCAATTCTACTAGGCACCGGTCAAGGCCCAGGGAAACTCTCTGCTGTGGGTTTGGGACAATATATCTTGAGCGAATTAGGCAAACACCAACGTGATCCTTTGGCAGTTCTGCGAGAAGTTAGCCCTGCTGAGTTGATGCAAATTTCTGGTGTTGGCCCGGCGAAGGCGACAAGTATTTTAGCAGCAATTGAATTGGGTAAACGCGCTTTTCAATCTCGTCCCAATGACGGCACATTAATTGATAGCCCCCTTGCTGCGGCTGCTACCCTCAGCCAAGATTTGATGTGGCAGGTACAAGAACGTTTTGCAGTGGTGCTATTAGATGTCAAGAATCGCTTATTGGGTACGCAAGTAATTACCATTGGTACCGCAACCGAAACTCTAGCCTCTCCCCGTGATATTTTTCGGGAAGTTATTCGTCAAGGTGCAACGCGGGTAATAGTTGCCCACAACCATCCTTCTGGGAACCTTGAACCCAGCCAGGAAGATATAGAATTGACGCGTCAGTTGTTAGCAGGGGCGCAGCTTTTGGGCATTCCAGTACTAGATCATCTGATTTTGGGCAATGGCAATCATCAAAGTTTGCGGGAACTAACAACCCTGTGGGATGAGCATCCGCAGGGGGATTAAAATAATTCGTAATTCGTAATTAAAGACTTGTGAGAATTGCAACACGCAGATCCCGGACTTCTCAAAGAAGTCCGGGATCTTGTTTCTGCGCGTTTGATTTAGGATTGCTATGGTAAAATTTATTTGCTTTCCTGCATATTTCTGACTAGTTTAGTCACTAGCTTTCTGGGAGTAAATCTTACAGATTCAGCAAGGAGCTTATTTTTAATTCCAGGAACGACAACAGTTTTGTTTTCTAATAGACCACGATAGCCGATTTGGGCTACTGTTTCCGCAGTCATAATTTTTTGACCGCTTACTAGCTTTGAGTCTTCCATTGCGGCTCTTTGTTGAAAACCAGATTCGGTAGGCCCTGGACAAAGCGCCGTTACAGAAACACCTGTATCTTCTAACTCATTTGCGATCGCTTCTGTGAACGATAATACATAAGCTTTACTAGCGTAGTATACTGCCATCAGCGGCCCTGGTTGAAAAGCAGCAGTCGAAGCCACATTTAATATTTTTCCAGAACCCCGCTTCACCATACCCTTAAGGAATAACTTGGTTAAATGTGTGAGACATAAAACATTAACCTGTAGCATTTGCATTTCAGCATTCAGGTCAATTTCGTTAAATAATCCGTAGGTAGCAAACCCAGCATTGTTTACCAGCACATCAACCCTGATAGATGCTTGTTCTAGCTCAGTGAAAATTTCTTCTGGGGCTGATGGATTTGATAAATCCTTGGAAATAACTTTGGCAACAATGCCAAATTTATTTTTAAATTCATCGGCGATTTTATTCAGCTTGTCCACGCTTCTAGCTACCAACACCAGATTGTAACCATCTTGAGCAAATAACTTTGCAAATTCATAACCGATGCCACCAGATGCACCAGTAATAAGAGCCGTTTGTTTGCGATTACTCTGCATAATTTTTTATTTGTTAACAGCTTAAAAAATGAATCAATAGTTATTAACTATTATTAACCTAACGCTCTTAAACCTTAATTATTCTCTCTTCACAATACTTAAAAAGCGCTAATTAATTTAAACTAATCACTGATTACACAACAAGCATTCCCCACACTACTACTTACAGCAGATTTAAAATTAGTAAAGTACACAAACTAAGTCTTAAAGCCAGATATTTTACTTCTGTTAGCGTAGCGGGGCGTAGCCCATTCTAACTCCTGAATTCTAACTCCTGAATTCTGACTCCTGACTCCTGAATTCTGCTGTAATTTATTGCCATCGTGAGATTTCCAAGCGGACTGCCACATTTTGACCTAAGACTCTTTGCCCACGTTCAGGTAGGGGAACGTATGCAACATAAACATTTGAACTGGATTCTGAAGTGGGATTTAAGTTCGTTACTGGCTCTTTTTCAACGGAATTCCAACTGTATTTAGCCTCATAAGTACCATCTGTTGCGACAACATCAGTAATTAGATAGTCAGTCCACAAAGGCACTTGATCGAGATGACTGTCACGTAACCAATTCGTCTCTTGTTTTGTGAAAGAATGTAGTGCTAAACGCAAGGCATATCTACAGGTATTATCGTCACTGGCTGAGTTTTTTGGGATTAAAAAGGCTGTAAACAGAGGAACGGGTTTATCTGTTCTGGTTAACTCTTGTGTGATTGGGCAATAATGAGCGATCGCTTGCTCATATATAGGAGTAGGAAGACCACGCAAAGCAACCCTAGTTTCTAGTTGATAAAAATTCTTGTTCTGTTCTTTTAAATCGACATTACTCAGAGACAGTTTCACCTGAATATCACCGAACAAAAAGCGTTGCAGATTTTGATAACCTTCTTCCGAGTTTAATATACCATAACGCCCACCATGAGCGCGATGAATATATGCACGATGAGATCCCGTTATGTAGGCTTTATCAATCTGAACTAAACCATCACTTTTCACCCCGACAGCCTTTCGTGAAAGACCCAAAGCCTCTTCATAATCATGTGCATTAGTGCCGATTAGAGAAAAGACGCGGTTTGGCGAAAATGCATTCTCTATACTTTGTAACTTTTCTAGTTGAAAATTATTAGGTAATTTATCGGTTGGCTTAACATAAGGTGTTAAATACTGGTACATCCTTTGGGGGCCAAAATCATCAGAATTATTCAATTGAAACCTGTCCCTCAGTTCTTCCAGCAAGCCACTTCCGACTTCAAAATAAATGCCACCATGAGGTGTACCGTAGGTAAAGAATTTATCAATGTGATGGGCAGCTTGCTCACCTTTTTCTGGATAAATCTTTTGAATCAAGCTGCGACAAACAAGACCTCCCATTGAGTGGGCGACAAGATAAACTTTGTCTGCACCCGTCGTTTGCTTGACATTTTTGATCAAGTCTCTTAAACCTTTAGCTATCTCCTCCATCTCCTGACGAACTACACTTGAGGAGCCAAAACTAGGTGTAGTTACATCATAAAATCGGTAGATCCAAATAGTTTTATGAAGTTGACCAGACAATCTTTTAATCTGATTGCTCACATTCTGATTGTCAACAATCGGTTGATAACTATGATCGGTCATTAGCCGCAGCAATGGACTCTCAAAAACAAACTTTTGGGGATTTTCTTTCTGGTCTACTCGAATATGTGTTGAACCACTATTGAACCCATAAAATGGATCATTAACTGTTTGTTCAACATCTTTTTGTGTACCTGCATATCCACGAACAAAGATTATTGGTAAATACTGCATCTATATCCTCACTATTTAATAAATATTTTTGCTCGTTCCCATATTTAACATGGGAACGAGTGCAGCATCCAGACAATTTGTCTTAGAAAGTTTTCACAAACTCAATTAGGGCTTTCTTATCTTCATCTGGCAGATTTGAGCCAAAATAATGACCCTCATCTTCAACGAAGTCGGGAGATTTGTTAGCTCTTAAAAGCACACGTGCTAATTTACCTTTGATTCCACCGCCCGGTTTCAAGTCTTGGAAAAGGCTGCTGAGATTGAGAGATGTAATCGCCTCTCTAATATTGATGCTTGCCAGCAAATTCACAGGCGTACCTTTAGGAATAGGAATCCTAAATCTGGGATTTGGATCTCCTGGAGGAAGCTCTAATTTAGTATCTTGAGATGTCCTGCTGATAATACCCTCACGCTTTTCAGTCCACAGCAACTTTTCCATAGCATCCGTATAGGCTTCCACACGTCCTTTCACTGAAGGATCTTCGTTGTAAAGTCCTAGTGTGTTGTTGTGCAGAAGTGGTGCTGTTGCCCAAATACTAACTAGCGAAGGTGTGCGGTAATATCCCAAACCGCCATCTGGTATTTTAAATTCGATGGGTTTTTTCTCATCGAAGGGGTTGTACAGCGTCAAATTACCTGGTGACGGTAGTTCTTTGAAGGTTTTAGACGAGAACTGATCCCAAATATGCCCCTTAGTGGCATTTGTCCCTAGCGATCGCGCCGCATTGGTACCAATTAGTGTAACTGGATAACGCTGGTCATCAGACAAGAAGTTGTGGTCGAGAAAATTACTACTGAGTACAGACTCTTCATACCATTTCTGAGCCTGTTCGGAGTCAGCAGCAATTTCAGCAGGTGGCTTTTTGCTGGAATGACAACCAGCACAAGTACTAGCAAAAACCAGTTTGCCACGTTTGAGAACTTCTTCGTCTTTGGTCAAGAACTCTTCACCACCCGCTGCATCTTTCAAGTGCATCGGCTTGATGGTTTTCAAGAATGCTTCGGCATCAGCCATGCGTGCTTCTGTCTGTCTCCAGCCTTCGCACTCCTTCCGCGCCTTTTCGATATCAAAAGGTTTTTGGGGAGTTCTGCCTAATAAAGGTTCATGGAGAGTCGTCCAGTAATCGCCGCACATCCCAATATTGACGTAGACGCGTAGTGAGGCATTTGCCACTCCTGTAGAGTCCGCGCCATCCTTGAGAATATGATTGACATCCTTGATTGAACCATCGTTCATCACTTCTGGATATGTGGGGCGATCGCCTAAATTAAAAATGGCATTGATCGCATTCGGATTATTGATGTGATCGTTACCAATCCGAGAAGTATCAGATGTACCTGGTCTTTGAGAATCAAGTACTTGCTTAACAAAACTATTTGCCCCAACACTGGACGCAAATAATTTGCTTTCCTTGATGTACTGATTACCCAATGCTGCTACAAGATTTTCCCATTTCGGGTGTTCTTTATCTTTGGGTGGGTTGAGAGGATCTAACGCTACATGACAGATGGCGCAAGACTGCCCAATCACGTATGGAGGCTCAACTTGTGAAGTTTTGGCATATTCAACAGGGTTCCATTTTGCCGAGTCGAAGTTGGGATTTTGGAACTTACGCAACCCAATAACGCCGGTTGAAAGTGGATCTTTGCACTTATCTAGCCACAAACCGTATTCATCTGGTGTTGTTGCTTTCTCACATCCAGGATCGTTAATAGCGCCATAGCGTTGGAATCGTTCATCATGCACACGCGAATCAATCAGCTTTAGCAGATCAACACCACCATGTGTCCGCTTCGCTAGATCACGATAGTACTTAGCATTACCGCCAGTCCATAAGTACCAAGTACAACGGCCCCGTTTCTCGGCATCTGTCAAATTCTCCGTTCTGTAGTCTGGGAGATAACCGATACCTTCACAGTTGTCAGGGTATTCAGATACACCCGTATCCGAATACTTAGTACTTATGGGCGCAAGTGTTTCACTATACTCATCAGCTAAAGCTGTAGGCGTTCCATAAAAGCCGCAGACTATAAACATAGTCACGAATAGCAGGAGCAGACAGCCCTTAAAAATTAGACTTGTCTTTTTCATAAAACTCTTTGTTTGTAAGACCTAAACCTTCTCCGCAGCACCTCACATTTGCAGAGGTACACTAATACTTCATCACTAATTTCCCATTTTCCAGATTTAGTCTTGGGATATTTTGATGATTTTAAATGTACCTTACTGAGGTTCGTTATATATGAACTTACTACACAAGTTTGCAAAACGTCATCAATAAACTTTTATACATTTTTAACCTAAAAATTTAAAAATTTGTAAACTTACAATAGTGTTCAATAACCAATTTGCTATGGTTATATCCATTCCCTAGATACTTGGTTAAGTTTGTAACAAATTGTTAGAAGCTAATCTTAAGGTTGACTTAACCTTTTAAGAGAAATAAAGACGAAAGTTTTCATTTTTCTTAAGATTTTGTTTGTTCATGTTGTCGGTTTACAAACTGCAAAAGACTTTATATAACTGTAAAAACCAATAAGGATAAACATCCATGCTGAAACTGGGTAGGAAAATATAAGTAACAAAAACTTAATACTTAGCTTTCGCATCCGAAAACCTCCACTGTAGATTTGTAGACATAAAACATTACCCTCCCAGAGACACTAGAAATCATAATTCTCTGGCGAGGCTATTCGTGCTAAGAAAAATTCTGACACCTAATTTTATTGCCGAAAAAACACAAAAGACAGAGGAACAGATGGAAAACGATATTATCTTTGAACCCTTGAGATTCCGTAATCTCACAGTAAAAAATCGGATCTTTCGCTCTAGTATTTCTGGAAGATGGGATAACTATGATGGTTCAGGAACCCAAGCCCGAATCAATTGGGAAGAAAAGTTTGCTCGTGGTGGTGTAGGGGCTATTATTACTTCCTTTGTTCCAGTCGCCATCCGGGGAAGAATTATGCCCAATTACGCCACCATTGACTGTGATGAGCGCATTCCTTTTTGGCGAAAAGTAGGAGAAAAAGTCCATGAATATGACTGTAAATTTATCTTGCAATTAAGTCATTCGGGGCGACAGCAGGATATTGCCGGTATAGAAAACTTAGGAAAAAAAGCCTTAAGTTCCACTAGCCAAACTGAGGCATTTCACGGATTTTTGTGTCAAGCTATGACACTAGCAGAAATTAAAGAAACAATCCAACACTTTGCCGATGGTGCTAGACGGGCCCGTGAAGCAGGTTTAGATGGAGTAGAATTGCACAGTGCTAATGGATATCTTTTTAACCAATTTCTCAGTTCTGGAATTAACGATCGCCAAGATGAATACGGTGGATCATTAGAGAATAGAGCGCGGTTTCTGCTAGATGTAATTAGAGCAATCCGCAAAGAAGTAGGTAATGACTTTCATCTACAATTTAAAATTAGTGCCGTTGACTATAACAACGCCGTCACCTTTTGGGAAAAACCAGGTAATACCATAGAAGATTCTATCCAAGTTTGTAAATGGGCAGAAGAAGCTGGGGCTGATGGCGTCCATGTGTCAACTGGTAGCTTATTTCCTCACCCACTCAATCCCATTGGTGATTTTAATTTTGATGTTATTACTAGAACTTATGATGCGATGTTGTCAAGTGGCATTGAAACTACACGCAACTACATTTTATTTCGCAAATCATTTCTGCATCCAATTTTCAATCTTTTATGGAACCGTGTGAAAAAGCAATTACCTCCTCAAGCATTTAGTGGCGATGATGTAAAAGACCCCAAAATTAAGCAGTTATTAATAGAGAACCAAGGCAGAAACTTGCTGGATTCCAGAGAGATTAAAAAACACGTTAATATTCCCGTATTATGCACTGGTGGTTTACAGCAAGCTTCATATATTCGTCAGGCAATTAATGAGCAGTATTGTGATGGCGTCACAATGGCTCGTACCCTAATTGCTAACAATTACTTAGTTAAATCTTTTCAAGAAGGTAAAGACCTAGCAGATAAACCTTGTACTTATTGTAATAAATGTCTATTGAATGTAATAGAAAATCCCTTGGGTTGTTACGAGCAGGATCGCTTCAATAGCTATGAAGAGATGATGGAAGAAGTAATGTCAGTCTTTCATCCAACTCAGTTTGCCAATTCATCTAAATAAAAAGCGATGGGTATCACATTGACAATTTCGCTTGCAGATAATCTCGACAATATGGGGAGTGTTTTATGACTGAACAAACTAACCCTACCCTACTTTCTACCCCAGTCAAGGGAATAAAGGGCATCTTCCGGCGGATTTGGGTTGTGATTGTAGGCATTGCAGCAGTAGCAGTATTTTTATTGTGGCCTGTTTTATCTAACTCCCCAGTGGATTATGCTGACATAGAAAACCACTTTAAATATGGTTCAATCGGCAGCGAACCCATCAATGGCATCCCTTACTGGATTTGGAAAGTTTTACCCGAATTATTCCCAGATAAATTACCCGGACAAGGTTATAATTCTTTGGGATTTATCAAAGAACCTGACAAAGATTTACCTATAGGTTTTTCGCAACGGCGAGTCTTTATTGATCGAGTTGGGTTAAATTGTGCTGTATGTCATACAGGAACACTGCGAAATACCCCTAATAGTGAACATCAAGTCATGACTACGATGCCTGCTAATGTGCTGAATTTGCAGGGATATATCAAATTTTTATCAGCAGTTGGTGTGGATGAGCGCTTTACTGCTAACCGGATGTTACCAGAAATTGAAAAAATTAGTGGTGGTCTTAATCCCATTGAAAAATTACTTTATCGCTTCATTGCAATTCCCCAAACTAGAGATGCACTAATTAATCAGGCATATCGACTTAAGTTTGTGGAAGAACAACCAGATTGGGGGCCAGGAAGAGTAGATACTTTTAATCCTTATAAAGCAATTCAATTCCATTTCCCAATGGATAAATTGCGTGAAGATGAACTGATTGGTACTTCTGATTTTCCCTCAATTTGGAATCAAAAACCCCGCGAGGGATTGCAGTTACATTGGGATGGTAATAACACATCTGTTGATGAACGTAATAAGAGTGCAGCGTTAGGAACTGGAGTCACACCCACAACAATTGATTTGCCTCGAATTCAGAGAGTTGCTGATTGGCTGTGGGAACTACCACCACCCAAATATCCTTATGAAGTTAACGAAACTTTAGCGGCCACAGGAAAACCACTTTTTGAAAGTAATTGCGCTAGTTGTCACGCTTTTGGTGGTGCGTATACAGGCCAAGTTGTACCAATTCAAGAAATTGGTACAGACCCTCATCGCCTAGATTCATTTACTTATGAAACCATCTCTAACCAAAATACGCTGTATGCAGGTTATCCGTGGCGCTTTAAGAATTTTCGCAAGACTAATGGCTATGCGAATATGCCTCTTGATGGTGTTTGGTTACGCGGCCCTTATTTGCACAATGGTTCAGTCCCTACCTTACGGGCTTTACTAGAAAAACCAGAGAACAGACCAAAAGAATTCTATCGGGGCTACGACGTTATCGATAGAGAAAAAGTTGGTTTTGTCTCTGATGTAGCCGAAGAAAATGGTAAAAATTACTTCAAGTTTGATACAAAACTTGATGGTAACAGTAATAGCGGTCACTTATACGGCGTTGATCTTTCCCCAGAAGAAAAAGATGCGATCGTTGAGTACATGAAGAAACTTTGAAAAATATTTTAGCGAGAAAAACCTAAGTTTATGGCAATACTTAAGTCAAAATTAGGGAAAATAATCACCTCAATTGCTGTAGTTATTGTCCTTCTTTTTGGGGTTGTGGGTTATGTGGGATGGTACAACCTTTTCCGCGAAGTTCCTAGCGAAGTTTATGAGTTACCAGAGGATCATTTTAAATATGGTTCTATTGGTACAGAACAGGCACAAGGTGTACCATATTGGATTTGGTTAGTATTACCGCGCATATTTCCCGATAAGCTACCAGGCCCAGGCGGTTATACTTCTCTGGGAATTACTTGGGAAGAAGGTAAAGAGCTACCAGTCGGTTTTTCTAAAAAAACAATCGGGTTTCCCAGAGTTGGGATAACTTGTGCTGTTTGTCATCATGCTACTTATCGAGAAAATCTCAAAGATAAGCCAACAATTATTGCAGCTGGGCCTGCTAATAGATTTGATTCTCAAGGCTATATCCGCTTTCTTGGTAATGCTGCTAGTGACCCCAGATTTGAACCGGATTATATACTTGATGAAATCAAATATAGTCATGAGTTTAGCTGGTTAGAAAACCTGCTTTATCGTTTTATAATTATTCCCCAAACCAAAAAAGGGCTGCTACAACAAAGTGCAGACTTTGCTTGGACTGATTCTCGTCCTAATTGGGGACCAGGTAGAATTGATCCGTTTAATCCTGTGAAGTTCACTACTTTAAAGTTGCCTAAAGATGACACCATTGGTAACTCAGATATGATGCCTTTGTGGAATCAAAAGCAACACCAAAACTTTGCCTTGCATTGGGATGGTTTAGAAACTTCGCTGCGAGAAACGGTGCAGACTGGGGCAATTGGTGACGGTGCAACTAAAGAGTCTCTACCAGTAGAGGATCTCCAACGAGTAGAAGATTATATTTCGGAACTACCGCCTCCTAAATATCCGTTTGCAGTTGATGAGCAAATAGCTACACAAGGAAAAGCAATTTTTAACAATACTTGTGCATCTTGTCATGCATTTGGCGGCGAAAGAACTGGTAAGGTGATTCCTGTTGAAGAAGTGGGAACTGACCGCCACCGGCTAGATATGTGGACGCAGGAAGCAGCAGATACTTACAACAAATTTGGTGATGGTTATTCTTGGGACTTCAACCAGTTGCGGAAGACCAATGGTTACGTTTCTGTCTCTCTTGATGGTCTTTGGTTAAGAGCGCCTTATTTACATAATGGTTCGGTGCCATCCCTACAAGACTTGTTAGAAAAACCGGAGAATCGTCCCCAATCTTTTTATCGAGGATTTGATGTCTATGACCAAAACAAAGTTGGCTTTATTTCCGAAGGAGAAGAAGCGCAACGTGTAGGTTTTAAATATGACATTAGCGTTCCTGGTAATAGTAACCAAGGACATCTCTATGGCACTGATTTACCTGTCAAAGATAAACAAGCATTAGTCGAATACTTAAAAACTTTGTAACCAAGTTATGAACAAATATGCTGTTTGGTTCCGGGCGCTCGTCTGGTTAGGTGTTATCCAAAACTGCGTGATGGGTATACCCGCTATCTTCGCACCGAGTTGGTTGCTGGAATTACTTCACCAAAGACCTACCGAAGACCCGGTATGGACTTCGTTTGCTGGCTTGCTAGTGGTTCTGCTGTCGCTGTTCTACATTCCGGGAGGAAATGACCCGTACCGCTACACATCTAATGCTGTGCTAGCGATCTTTGCGCGATCGCAAGGAGTCATTTTCTTTTTCTTTATTTACCCCAATGTTTATCCCGTCTTCGGGATTATCGACTTGGTATTTTTCTTGTTCCAAACACCACTGTTGATACTGACCATGCTCAACAAACCTCAAGCTTCTACGCCGGATAACGATGTTTTAAAGTATGACGGGTCTACCTACAAAGAAGTAACTTGAAGTTGCTTGTTAGGTGGAACTAATTTTTAGATCACAAAGATGCGATAAATCATTACAAAGACGCGATAAATCATCACAAAGACGCGATAAATCGCCGTCTCTACAAAAGACTGATTATTGTAGAGACGGC
>NZ_JBDNJQ010000104.1:0-28814 GCF_051172895.1 Nostoc sp. CALU 1950
CATCGCGTCTATTGGGAAGACGCGATGAATCGCGTCTCTACAATGGGTTTTATACCATTCCAAATAGTCGCGGGGGGATTCAAAAAATCCTTGATAGTCGGGATGGAGTAATCCGATGTTGGGGGTTTCGACTAGGGGGGGAATGTCGCCGACTTTTAAATCTAAGTATTTTTCTGCTAGTGTCCAGAATAATGAAGCGACGTTTTCTGGGCCGCCAGCATTCCAGTAACCATAGATAATTAACCAGTTGCGTAAGTCTTGGACTTTTTGCACTGGCACGTATTTCAGTAGTTTGGGGCCAATTTTTAAGAAGCTGATGTAACCAGCAAGTTTATCTTCTTCTCGTCCGTTGCTAAATTTGTCGAGGATGAATTTAACTGGTTTGGGCATTCCTTTGGGTTTGTCGCCAATGGCAAAGTCCCCCAGCTTGGTTAAACTCATCAATTCCAAAGCTGACTCAAAGACTAGGCGGATGGGAATTTGGGAAATGCGATCGCGCAACCACACAACCTGGTCATAATCAAATAGGAGGCTGCCGAAAAACACATCAGCGCCATCAAGTGCTGCTTCTACCTCGGTGCGTTTGTTGGTAAGATCGCGATCGCTAAATACCCGAATATCCAACTCAAGACAGCGAGAGTTAGCCAAAAAAGCTGCTTTTCTATACAAGTCCGTGTTGAACGATTCAAACCCAGCAACCAAGACGATGCGTTTCATGCCTGTAAACTACGAAATATTTCTTTACTTAAATTTTAAACTTGCTTTTAGATTGATTGTTAAATATCTACCCACAGATTCCGGTCATTAGTTCCTTGAAGGAGTTAGGACTTCACTATCACCGCTGCCTTTTAGATATTTTGATTTCAAAAAAGTTGTGATGTGTTGAGTCAAATTCAGTGCATCATTGAACTCTTTTGATTCCTGTAGTGCTTCATATAGTGAACGAATTTCTTGTGGTGACAGGTTTGTGAATGTACGCAACTCGGTAATATCTAATCTCCGGTTAAACTCATTAGCAGTATGTCGCCATTGATGTATAAGCGAAAACAACTCTCTATCTTGACGTTCGGCAAAAACATTAGATGCGATCGCTGTTTCGGTAACAGATATAATTAATCGCGGAAAGACTATTGGTCGTCCCGGCTTATGCGAGTTTGGGTTGAAGCGGCTATCAGATAAAATTACCTCATTTGATCTGCACTCATTCAGTAAAGCACGCAGAAATTCTATCCTCTTTTCGTTAGCTGATGCCCATCGTTCGCCAAAAATCCCGGTAATTGTTGTTAATAATCCCAGACCTGTCAGTAGTGACTCAAAACTTCCTCCCTGAGTCCACCAAACGGCAGCTAGAATAAATCCTAGAAGTAAAGGGAAAAATGTGATAAAGGTCACTAAGTTTTTCATACTCATATCACATCTTACCGTTTAGACCATATACTATCTGCTACAGAAGAATTCTTGTTAATTCCTGAAGAGTCAGGGGCAACTAAGATTAAATCCATACCAAATCCATTCTTCAAACGTGGTTCCAATACTGTATGTAGCCTATCAACAAGCACAAGCTTACTGTCTGATATAGTTTTATCGATACCATTAGAAGTATATTTCCGAGTCAGAAGCAAACGAATCGTATCTTGGTCTTCAAAATTCATTACTGACCGGTCAGGTAACACCACTTCAATTTTGTTTCCAGTGAGATTACGATACAGGATTTTTATTAAAATTCCTCTATCAGTCTCTATAGAACCATCAAAAAATACACTATTCAAGTCGATATGTAAATCAGTGTTTTGCAGCAATGCACTTGTGACAAACTCTTTAAAAGACCTAGTTTTAGCGTACTCTTTCGCTGCCTTTTGTGCTGCTTCTTCGCTTAAATCTTCAGTGGTTGCTACTTCTAGGAGTAGCCTATCCTCAGGTCGCATTAACTTAGAAAGACTTTCCAGCAGTTCTGTATCTCTTTGAAAATTAGCTAATGTGTTTCCCAATAGAGAAAATAGTACAGGACTATCATTGATGACTTTATCTAGTAGTTTTCGCAGTTCGTCAACATTTCTCTCGATTGAAAAGTCAACTTGAATTGGCAGCACATGACTACCTTGCAATTGCGAACTTCGAGTTGCCCGTTGCACACCTAGCCTTAACATCTCCGAACTCATATCAACTGGAAAATAGAGTAAATCGGAATTTGTGTTGAGCAATAAACTTAAAATATTTTGGTCTTTTTCACCTGTGCCGACACCTAAACTTACATAATGATATTTCTGATCTCTGATATTATTAGAATGAATTTGATGCCACCGATATCTAAAAGACTCTATACTCTCTTTCATCACGAGATAGAATCGATCATTGCAAGCATGATCCCATGCGATCGTTGGGCCTATTCCCCAATAGGAAAAACCAGATAAAATCTCTTTTCCATCGCCTGTGGTAGAAAATTCTCCTCTCAATTCCTGCGTGAGTTCTGCAAGTTTGTTAGATTGATCTTCCCCTATAAAGCAGAGAGTCCACCCTAAACCGGGTTCATTGATGGAATTCTCCAGTAACTTCACAAAATTTAAAGATCCCATGTTGAGCCTCGTTTCTTGAGCAGTTTATCTGATTAATCTCCCGCAGATGTCTAGAAGCCATCAGGTATTAGTTAATACTGTAAAGCATTATGTGTTAAGCTGCTCAGGGTTAACAAAAAGCCCAGGGTAGAGTCTGTAAATAGTTTACGACTTTATCAGCCCACGTTCACATCAAAGGGTGCGTTCGGTCTAGGGATTTGGGCATCGAACTACTACAGCACAGCGAAAACCTATGCACCATCTCAATTAACAAGACTTGGGACTTAATAAGGGGCTTAAGCCCTAGACAAAGTTCCGCCACAGGTTACTAAGTACATTTGTCATGGCTTTCTACTTTTACAAAGCGTTATTATCTGAATAACGGAGGCAATTACTGCATTTCAATTTTTTGCAAAAGTTAACGGATTATTCACGATTTGATAAATTATAATAGTTGTATTTTTGTTTATAATCTATTTTTAAATTAGTGGATTTTAGCACATAAAATTTGCTGTTCATATTTGCACAAAAACTTATTTTGCCTACTAGCGTAATAATGCTTAATAAGTATATAGACATTGCTAACAAGTACCTCAATTAATTTATTAACAAAACTTTATCTGGATATGTTAGAAAAGTTTTGAACTAGTGTAAAAACAAGTAACTTGAGGATGAAATCATGAAATTTGGAATTGATAGTGGGCACAATTGTCCACCAGACACAGGAGCTAGAGGAATCAAAGTTGAGGATAATTTAACTCTAGATGTAGGTAATAGAGTTATAGCTAAGTTAAGAGCTTTAGGACATGAAGTTGTAGTATGTAAACCAAGTAGTGCTAGAACAGTAACCGAATCACTCTCAAAAAGATGTTCTACAGCTAATGCCAGCAGAGTAGATATTTACGTCTCGATTCATTTTAATGCTTTTAATAGACAAGCCAATGGCACAGAAGTATTTGCAACTAGCGAAAATGGGAGAAAAATCGCTAAACCTGTATTAGATGAAATCGTCAAGTTGGGATTTTTTAATCGCGGTGTTAAGAGTGGTTCCCACTTGTATGTCCTGAAAAATACAAATATGCCTGCGATTCTTGTAGAATGTTGCTTCATTGATTCGCAAAAAGATATGAATCTTTTTAATCCAGAAACAATGGCCAATGCAATTGTTAAAGGCTTAACTGGTAAATTGCCAAGTGCTCCTGTTCCCCCTGTACAAGATGAAGAAGATAATGTAGATGAAACTATTCTCAGACTGCAAAAAGCCTTAAATAGATTCAAAATAACTGATAGAAATGGTAAGGTTTTAGTAGAAGATGGCTTCATTGGGGCTAACACCAAATCCGCCACAGAAAAATTTCAGACAATTGTTGGAGTTCAGGCGACTGGAGTTGCTGATACAACTACATGGAATGCTATCAATCTAATTTTGGCAAAACGAATTATCCGACCAAACCATGCTGGTGGTGCAGTTGTCAGATACTTGCAATACCGTTTAGGAGTTGATAATGATGGCGTCTATGGCCCGCAAACAGAGGTTGCAGTTAAGAACTTTCAGAAGCAAAATGGTTTAGATGCCGATGGTATTATCGGGCCTGCTAGCTGGCAGAAATTAATTGGTTAGACTAAAGCTGTTTGAAGTGTAAAGCATAAACTACCACCACTGACCTGAGTAGAGGTTCAGTGGTGTGCCTTCATGCTTCAGCTTTTAGTCGGATTAGCCACGGTTTCGTTCTAGCAGTAGCATCATCATCAAGCTTATCAAAATTTGCTGCTCTTGGCGATCGCTGAGTTGATCCACAGCTTTGATGATAAATTTTCTGGAGAGGAAAGTGGGGATTTTCTCCAAACGCATCACAATCGTGCCATCAGCTCGGCTAACCAAGTAGACTGGATTAAAAACATAACCAGTGAACATACCCACAATTGGGATTTCTGCAAAGAGAGCATCAGCAATTTTCACCCACGGATTTTTCTCCTGGATGTTCAAAACAGTCGTGTCGCCATCAAAAATGTCATAACGCGCACGCCAAAGAGATTTTAATCCGCGTCGTTTTACTGAACCAATGTAAGTACCGTTGCTATCGGTAAAGTTATAGCGTGCCGAGAAGTCAATAATGCGATCTGCTTTGATGTAGTATATAGGACGACTTTGTTCAGCATCAGCAAAAATTGTAATTGCTTCCTTGAGCTTGAAGAGTTTCTGTTTGACATAGAAAGCCAAATTACCTTGAGCATCAACAACAGACATTTGTGGTGCTAAAGCCCAGAATTTAAAGGTTAGCTCCAGAGGATACTGCATAGTTTTGGGTAAAACATGAAAATTATCATCCTATTAATCCCAATTCTAGGGAAAAAGTAACATTAATCCCAATACAGTTCAGATAAGCAATACCTCTGCCAATTTACGAGGATTCAATACTACTTCATCATCCTGCAAGCAAATATACTTCATTCGCACGGAACAAATGCTTGCGGAAAAATAGCCAAAATAACGTCGCCCAAGGTATTACTGTATGAAAGAATCTCAACATTGAAGGGTAACTACCACCAGTGCTTGTCCAACGAGAGATTTCTAACATCGTCACTCTCCGCTTATCGCTAACATAGCCAGGATTATTTGATTCATTCGGCGCATCGTCGTAGCGTTGATCTGCGGTAGCAAGCATTGTAACAGTGATAAGATATCTGGCATGGGCGCATATAGTGGTTTTTGAGTTGTCGTTGTCAGAGACAATAACTCTACTACAGAGCGCCCTCTCTCTTCATACTCTTATTTTGGCGAAGGTATTGGTACTGTAGAAGGAATTAATAATAAGCTGAAGTTAATTAAAAGACTTGGATATGGCTTTCGTAACTTTAGTAATTTTAGACTACGCAGTTTATTAAACTGGCACTTTAGTATTAATTCACCATAAAAGTAGCGCAAGAGCAGGAAATTGTTTTAATTTAAATCCCTATTTTTGAAATAACAATAGGGATTTCTCTTAGTTGAAAACTCAGAATCAGCTTATTTATTACTGCATTGCCAAGTGCTGTTTACTTCAATATAATCCTGACATAATCTCATTCTTCTACCTGTTTCCTGCCTGCCTCGCAGCGTTCCGTCATTGATGTTGTATTTAAAAGGCACGGCCGTATCTTGCAAAACCTTGAGTCTTTGATCAACTGAAAAGCTTGGAAAAATATTAGCCAGCATAGCCATTGCAGCCGCTACCATTGGACTAGAGGCGGAAGTTCCTTCCCTGATATTGAATTTATTACCAGGGTCAGAAGAGATGATAACGTTTTCACTGCCGGGAGCAAACAGGTCAGTCATTCCTTCCTGGGCCTGTGTCTTGCTGTATTTATCAATCTTATCAATCGCAGTATCGGCATTAGAACCGCTCACTGCAATCACGTCCCGAATACAAGCCGGAAAAGCAACACCGTAAAGGGCATCATTTCCTGCGGAAGCTACAACCGGAACATTAAACTTTTTCAAAGCCCGAACAGAGGCGGTAATCTGGGGAGACTCCTTGTCGCAGTAGCTTGTGTAATTCCTGCGTCCAAAACTTATATTTATCGCCCCAAGCGGTTGAGTTACCTCAGAACTTAAAATACCCTTATTGCGGGCAAAAGTGTAAGCAAATAACAAATTCAGGGCATCTTGCGTCTGCTGGTCAAAATTCTTGATACAGGGAGCAGGAAGCGGATTTTGACTGCCTTTAGGAGCGCAAATTGCTGGGTTACTGACCTTTGAGAAAATATTGATGGCAAAAATATCACTACCGGGAGCTATGCCATTGGTAGATATGGCTTTTTTGTTGGCAAGACCTGCGGCAATACCAGCTGTCCAAGTTCCGTGATAGCATTGCGAAGGCAACGCAATTGTACAAGGAGCGGCACTGTTTCTGCCACTTGTACCGCCCGCACAACGCAAACCCCAGAAAATAACGAAATAATCTAGCGTCTCATAGCAAGCTTCCAGTTTCACCTTATTGGGCATAAAAACATGGTTATTGTCTGTTCCGGTGTCCAAGATAGCGACTAGCTGCCCATTTCCTCGGCCATCAATTCCAGTATCAGGGCTTGAGACATCATTTACATTTCTTTTCCAACTGGCTGGAGCATTTACTGATTGCAACACACTTTGCCCAATGTGCGGATCATTTCCTTCCTCATATTTAATGTCGTAGAGTAGACCAGAATAATACAGCTCCTTTAATTCATCAATATTATCAGTGTAAAAACTAACAGTGTCACTAAACTGACCAAAGGTTAAACCCTCGTAAAAACTGTATTTTTCAAGGAGCGGTTTAATTTTTGTAATTTCCTCCTCATAGAGCGCAGGCAGTTTAATCTCAGGATTTTTACTCTCGAAGACCTGTTTTATGTTGTCTTGATATTTGCTAGTGTAAGCCTCAATCTCATTTATCAATCTCTCTTGCGAAACGTCCCCTTGACTGGTCAGATAGGCTGAAACTCGAATTGTTCCGTTCTCAATCATCTTCTGGCGCAATAACTCAAATTCCATGCTTTCCGCCTTGACGGGGAAGGGTGTGAAACTGGCCAGTAAGCAGCACAGCAACAGGCTCACAGAGGAGAGTGTACGACTGATTTTACTGATTCTGGCAATGAAGACGGGTAGAGACATAAGGAAAATATGTAAATAACAATGATGCTTGTGGCTAAAGCTAAACGATGTTCTTGTCAATCGGCGACTTTTTGGTATTTTTAGTCTTTAAAAACCCGAAAAAATCCTTCCATGCTTGAGTTCGGGGTGAAATGAGCATTGATACCGAAAGTTACGCTAAGGACTTGATAAGCTACTTTCAATACTGCGCCACGAAAAAACCTGTACCAATTGAAGCCTCCGAAATTTAGTCGCCTCAAACCTTTGCTGTGCTGTTAAAAAAAGCTGTACCAAACAAAGTATAGGTTGTTAATTGATACTTTAAGCATGGCGCTAGACGCAATGATTGAAGATCAAAAATATTTGTGTGTAGAGTGTTTATGCAGCAAGGGTTTCAGCCTTAGCGTAACTTTCTGTACCATTGCTCATCTTACCCGGTTACTTATAGTCATTTGTCTGATAATGACTACATCTCTATAAATGTTGATTCCAGAAAAATTGAGAGATTTTAAAGTACGATAGCAGCGAGAAAAACAAGTGCGATACATATACAGAGTCACTCAGTCGCAGAGCGACACGCTATGCTACGTAAACGCATTTGAATAAAAATCATGAGTAACCCTCTCTATCTCGAAGATTCAGGCTTCCATTCATCTATTCAGAAGAACCTAAAACAGCTTTCCACTTAGTTGGGTGTACCCTTTAGCCCACAAGACTTCATGCAAAATCTGTGTTTTTTGTTTTGGCGTAAAAATTCTGTTGCAGGCGCTTTCACACAAGCAAAAACCAGCACAAATAATTTTTCGGGAATTTTCCAAAAAATAGCCAAAGTCAACAGCCTAGTTGGGATCTCCTTTGTACGAAGCATCAGTCATTGAAATATACCAGAATGCGTGTGATCTCCTGAGCCACATTTCCCCATCACCGCTTACTCTTGCACGCGTTGCAGGAACATTGCTGGTTTACCAAATCGAGGACACAGAACCGGAAGAAATGAAGTGGTTCAACACCCAGGTGAAACAATGTCTGGACGAAGAAGAAGTTGAGGAGTTGATTGAATCGGTATATCGCACTGATGCTTTGTGAAAAAGTGTAGGGGCAGTGTACCTCACGTGAAAGAGAACCGCTGTAGCAATAGTTAAAAAATTTTGGTCAAGGGTGCATAAACAAATAAAGGTCAACCTATTAGGTAAGTGAAGGGGTTAAAACCCAAAACACACTAACACTTAAACATTAGGAAAATGACCATGAAATTCCGTCACCTAACTAGTTCTTTGCTAACAGCTACCGCACTTCTAACTAGTACATTACCGGCTTTCGCCGGGCCTTTTGATGTTAAGTCAACTGGTATCTTCAAACCAGTTACTATTACCCCCGGAGCTGCTGTAGGGAATGCAATTCCTAGGACTCCAACTCCTGGCTCACCTAGCAATCCAGTTGGTAATACTGAAATTCAAGGATTAGGCGACCATCAATCTTGGGTTGACCCAAAAACACTAGCAAATGACCCCCGCGCTTTGTGCAGTGATGTTGGCTTGGGTAATAGCACCCGCAGCAGTTCTAGCAAACTTGCCTTGGTAAACTCTAGCAATACTCGTTCCAGTTCTGCCGAAAGCCACAATGACGGTGGTGGTGGGGGTTTTAGCTTTTTGGGTATTGGTGCTAGCGGTAGTGGTTCTAGCCAAGGTAGTAAAAATAATAGTAATTCCCGCGATCAAAGCAGCAACCGCACAGAGGAAAATAGTAGTAGTTCTTCAACAGTTGTTCAAGGCAGGAATTGCGATGCTTTTGTTAACTCCGCCGCTGCGAGAGATATGAATTACGAAGATAACCTCACCCAGCGCTATGAAATAAAAACTGGTCGTCGGGGACAGCAAGTCAATCAACTGTTGGAAAATAAATAAGCTGTTACTGAATAAAAATTCAGGAGTCAAAGGACAACAAACAATTGCTTTCTTTAGCCGTTAGGAGAAACTATGAAAAACAGGCTAAGAGGGAAAATTATTATCCTGACTACAACCATGTTTTTGTCCATAACATCTTTGGCAAGCGCACAAACTGCCAATCCTTCTCGCACAATTCATGACTCTCAAATCCTTCCCTATTTGCTAGATAATCCTAATGAAAACTCATTGGTAAGAGTGCGTTGTCTTTACATAGATAGGAAACGACAAAGTATTAGAGATAGCATCCTGCAACCTACTCCTAGCGATCGCAATCACACTGTTATCATTGAAGTAGAGGGAAGTTGTCGCAATTTCAGGATTCGCTCTCAAAACGACTCAGATTTTTCTGATGTCCCCGCCTATCATCCCTACTTAGATGATAATCATGCTGACTTTGACGACTCTTGGCTAACCCGTAAAGGTTCTGGGTGGTATTGGCTATTACGTTAGTTCCCTTTACCTAAAATAATTAAAAGAGATAACCAGGGCGTAGGAAGTCACCTATGCTGCTGACAGGAATATGTTCAACTTAACCAGATTAACGTTTGATAAGTATCAATCGCATTTGGTCACAGGTAATTTCCTATCGCTCTGGTGCTTTTTTGGCGGTGAAGTTTCGCCAAAAGTATAAAAGTAAAGGGCTTTTAAAGCCTATAACAATCATTACTGCTTTGTTGTATAAATGGGCACATTTTTTGCTTGGCTTATTCAACGGAA
This sequence comes from Nostoc sp. CALU 1950, assembly GCF_051172895.1. Classification (NCBI taxonomy): domain Bacteria; kingdom Bacillati; phylum Cyanobacteriota; class Cyanophyceae; order Nostocales; family Nostocaceae; genus Nostoc; species Nostoc sp. CALU 1950. The sequence goes on from NZ_JBDNJQ010000104.1 coordinate 9,828, forward strand.
ATTTATATTCTTCTCAATCGCAACCAATCCCCTTCATTGATTGACATTATCCTTGAGCGCCCGACGGGCTAACTTTACGTAAGTTTTCACAGTAGCATAGGGCATCTCTAAATCTTGGGATATAACCTGCAATGATTCTCCCATCTCTCTGCGTGCTAAGATAGTTGCCCAAGTAGAAGCAATTTTATCAGTGCGATCGCCTCCTGTGCGTTTTCGTTGTGCGGTGAATACTGCTGTCAACTCATCAATGCGTTCTCCCAGCAGATTTGTTAGCACCTGAGTCGGTAAGTTTATCTCTGGTTCCACCCAATCTAAGCGAGTTTGTCCCAATCCAAAAGTAGTTTTGTGTCCCGTACCACAGTAGGGAGCCAGTCGAGCCAAAGCATAAAACAACTCGGTAAACTCAGAATTTGCTAAAGCCGCCTTAGTCAAACTACAAGACATTGCCCCTGTGAATCCAGTTACCGAACCCCGCTTGCCAGCCGCCACCTTCACCGACTCCAAGCGATGCTGATGGATAATTACCCCTTCATCTATCCAATCGAGAAAAGCTTCTTGTGCGATTGGGATTCCTGAAAAGTCATTCCAGCGACGCAGATAGCTGTGAAAGAGATTTACTGGCACCGGCAGGGGGAAATGATGACCCTTGCGGCGAAAGCTGGTAGGCGAGACAAAGCTGAAGTTGACGTTAGAGGGTTTCTCTGGCTGTGACTGCAATAATTGCGCGTAGGTAGTGGGTGGATGGGCGATACTCACCTGTTTTATTTGCAGGGGAGCACCTCTTAAGTCCAGAATTTGGGGCAGTTGGGTTAACCATTGTTTGAGAAACTGCACCACTCTTGGAGACAAAGCATTAACGTGCCAGCGGTAAATTTGCTTGGCTTCCAATTGCAGTTGTCTTCCACTGGCGAGGAGTTGGCCTTCCAGCGCCGAAATATTGAAGGGCTTTTCTGACTCTCCGTCATGGAGATATGCAGAAAGTTCTGGATTGAATTGCCTTACTTGGTCAAGAAACCAGGCATGGAGTCCAATTGTGTACTGGGAGTAGAGGGAAGTGGAAGTGGTTGGCTCAAGTTCAAACACCAATCCCACCAGTTCAGTGTCATCTGCCCATGTGGGAAGAGACTCTGGCTGTGTCTCGGTTTTGCGCCTAGTGGATATAGCTGCTTTTGGCATCGCTGATTGCTATGCAAATGATGTCAAATATTGTATCAACTTCCATCCCCTCTAGGGGAAGAAGGTGCGTTAATCTAATTATTTTCGTCCCCTTACGGGGATGAGGGATGCAAAAAGTCAAAATTATGTTGTATGACTTGAGGTAAACTCAGTTGCAAAAAACTCTTCATAAATCAACACATTTGACGCTTTTAATACTCCCATCGTCCTTGAGAGATACGATTTTCACCTGAACTGTCTGCCCTTCTTGAAGCAAACTAGCTTTCTTCGGTTCTTTCTCAGTTAGCTTAATTGTCCCCAAAATTTCATAAGTGACCTTATTACCATTTATTTTGGTCACTGTTGCCTCTAATATCTGGTCAACCTTAAAATTTTGGGATTTAGCAACTTTGCTAATTTCCGCTTGGCGGGGTGACTCAAAAGTAGCTGTGCTAGGAGTTGGAATTTCTCCAATTGGCCCTGCATCTTTGTAGTAACGCATCAAACGAGATACCCAGCCTAAAATTTGGAGTATTGTGTAGGCATCTTGAATATTTTTGAGATAATCACTACAAGCTTTATCGATACTGCGGTAATAATCTGGGGTTCTACCACTGTGCCCAATTTGTTTACCATTACTCACTAAGGTTTTCAGATATTTGAAAAACCTGGAAGTAGCATCTGGTTGGTGAATAGATGCACGGAGATAAGCAACTGTTTTTCCCAATTCGTTAACATCTGTATTTTCTTTTACCAACGTTTGAGCGATCGCATGGGCAATTTCCCACTGTGCATCTGTTAGAGTTTCCGAGGTAAATTCAACTATAGTCATAATTAATACATTCCAGATGGGGGTTCGCGATCGCTTGGGTAGCGTAGCACAGCTTTAAGTTCGTCTAGTTGGGGTTGCTGAATCAGGCGCGAGTAAGCTGCTTTGATTTGTGTTTGCATAAACTGTTGCAAAGCATCCCCCATTAACTCATCAAACTCATTCAGATGATAAGCAGAATATCGCTTTTGCAGACTTTGCGATCGGGCAATTTTGTCTATACTTACTGTCATAGTTCCCATCCCAATCGGTTTACCGCCACCTACTTTTAAAGCAATAGGACACTTAGAATCTTGTCCTAAGACAATTAACAAAGTTCCTAACTCTTCTGGTAGCAAATTCTTGAAATTTAATTTAGTTTTGAAGATATATTCTCTTCCCGCTTGCTGTACAGGAATACCAGAATTTTGCCCTTTATCAATTGCTCTAATTGTGTTGTAGTAAAATTTTCGTCCTGCAACTCTATCTTGAATAAAGTATGCACTACTTTCATCTGGGCGGGGGCGATACAAGGAAGGCATAAATCCTGTAGAAAAGCCCATATTTTCACATTTAGCATCGTTGAAATCAAGCAAACCTTGCCAATCTAATGCACCAAATACTCGACTAGCTGGGCAAAGTTGTTCTTTGTTGCGACAAGGTAAACGTTCGGTAGGGATTTGACTTCTATACTTATTAGTAATTACTGCTAAAGTACTGTTAGTAATTGCCTCATACACAGACCTGATGCAGCCTTTAAGGGAACTACCTTGAATTGAGAGCTTTTGGTCAATACCCTGTGCCATTGTTTTGATTAAGGGAATGCGATTGTTGCCAATATCGCTACCCATGAAAACTACCCCTGTGGAGACGTGGAGGGATGTCTGCACTTTTAGGGTAAGATATAAAGTGCCATGCAAGCGATCGCTAAAATATTTGTGATGTCCAGCAGGACGCTGTAAGTTAGGGCGTTCTTTGGGAAAAGAGACAAATTCATAAGGTTTGGGTGCAAGTTCAGGCGATGAACCTCCACCACTAGAACGGTTAGGTCTACTTGGTGGCTGAGGTCTTTGAGGACGATTACCAGTCATGTTTATTTTCCAACTGTGAGAGCTACAAAGTGTACCGTTGTCGTTTTTTTATCGATGAAATAGCGCTGGGCTATATCCAATTTTTTAGAGGGAAAACCTTTAGGAAAACGGGTTTCAGTATGGGAATATAAATGAGCATCTCGGTCTTGAGTTTGCCAATCCTCACCTACTCTTTCAAAATCAGGATATTCACCAGCTACACTCAAAAGCAGCACTTCATAACTATCCCTGCGTTTTTGCTTCCATCTCAGTTCAGAATTTTGATTAAACATTTGCCCCTCAATCATGGGAAAGTCAGTTTCTGTGGGTGCTACTTCCCAATCTTTACTAACTTTATGAGTCCAGCGTAAAAAATAATAGCTAGGTTCAGTTGCCAATTTTTTGATTAAATCTAGCAATTCAGGTACTGATAAAAATTTTGTGCTAACACCAACAAAAGGATTCATTTTGACCCCACAAGTAGACTACTCCAAGACCTAACGCCTCGCTCAAACAAATCATTAACAGTACCTTCTTGCCAAGTGAGTTGCACACCAAAACCCAAATCCATTTCTTGTGCAGCAACAGGTGTATCTTGGCTATCTGGTTTGGGGAAACTATATAATTTTGCTTCTTCTGATTCTAAAAATTCTCCAGCACCTAAAAGAAAAGTCTTATTCCATTGCTTTTGACTACCGAGAGCATTAATTTGTTGTTTATCTTCCGACAAAACGCAACCTGGATATTGCACTACGGCTGAGTTTAATTTCACTTGCACAGTACCTAAGCCGCGAGATTTGGCAAAACCTAAACCAAACCAGCCATCATCCAAGTCTCGCAACACTAAACCAATTAAACCTAATTGTGCCAAGGTGAAGTTTTTCAAATGAATTTTGGTATGAAATTCTCCAGCAGTACAAACTTGATAATTGAACAATGCCCCAGGAACAGTAGAACCAAATACTCTATCAATTGCTACGCCATTACGTTCTTCAATTTTGAGAGGTTGAGATTTATCAGGATATGCATCTTCAATTCTGACTCGGCTAGCAATGGAAGTATTGCCAAACATTTGGTCTGTAAAACTAGAGAGTTTGTAAATCTCTGGTGCTGATTTTTTCTGGAGATAATCGTACTTATCACTCAAAGGATCATTAGCCCAAAGTATATCTGAATTATTTGGATCGCGTCTGTCTTTACCCACCGTTCTCACAATCCGTTCTGCATGAGCGCGAATTGCACCTTTTAAACTGCTTCCAGGTAAATATATAGAACGTCCGCCAGCATGATAGGTTTCTACAAATTCCATATCAGGCTTAGTCGGATCGGCTCCTTCTTTACCTGATTTAATTAGAATTGGCCCGTCTGTAATTAGGGTGAAATCAATAGTGCAGTGATTAACAAATTTTTTGTGCATGACTAGATTTAGTTGGGCAAATATACAGATTAAGCTGCTACTAAAGTATTTAGCTGTGCTTCACACTGTTGGAAGATAAAATTAACAGCGCCAAATAATTTATCTATTTCTTGAATAGTGTAATATGTGCTGTTTCTAGTAAAATTTTCTGCTTCTAGCTTGCCAAATTGCCAGCGATCGCCATTGGAAACAATACCAAAAATGACTATTTGATATTCTCCATTTAGTCTTTGAGCAGCAATCATTTCTGCTAAACATTGCGCCCAACCTGCTTCAAAGTTGTCTTGTTTCGCTTCAATTAAGATAAAGTATGGCTTGTCAAAGACAACTTTACCCAATGGTGAACGTTTAGCTAAAATATATTCAGGAAAGCCAGATAAATTTTCATCATAATTTAAAGATTGGTGACTCCATAAAAGAAAATGATGTCGGTAGGTTTTCCAGATTTCTTTGAGTACGGGATAAATCAGATTTTCACAAATAGCGAACTCCGAGTTATCAACGACAGCATCTCGCATCATCAGTTCTAAATCTTCGCGGAAGTAATCAGGAATATTGAACTGAACTTCACTGATAAAACTTGATTCTGTATAGGTGACTTGAAATGCTTTGATAACTTCACCAATTGTTTTAAAACTACTGAGAGTCATGTTAACCTCTTCAAGAATTTTGTCTTGCTTCAACCGTATAACTTTTATTCATATTGTCTCTTAAATGATTGATGAGAGCATGAGTCCAAGTCTCTTTGGATTGCTTACCATCTTCATAACTCGATATGTCATCAATTGTATTACTGCTCACTAATTCTTGTAGATATGTCAGTAATTTTTCTGGATCGTTATTGACATCAAACCAGCGCATTTTGTCAATTTCTAGTTTAACGACACCCAAGCCACGCGATCGCCCCCCACCTAGAGGTATTTGTTCTGTCTCAAACTGGTGTAACCCAATCATCAACAGTCCCAATTCCCATTCTTCGGCATTTTCTACCACAGCCCGAAATTCAAACTGTGTAGTAGCAGGAACTACTTGGAAATCGTAAAGTTTACCATCTGCGGCTGTTTCGGTGTCTCGGTCGATAGCTACACCGTCTCTTTCTTGGTATTGTCCAAACCAAGTATCAGATATCACTGTTAAATCTCGTACTTGGAATTTGCTAGCAATCCAGGGTGAACCAAAGAGAGAAGAAACTAAGTCAGTATTTTGCTGAATTACAGATGTTAAAGCAAAGTCATTATTGTATTTTTCCTTCAATTTATTTAGTTTATCTTCTGGTAGTAAATATCCGGCTTGTATATGCTGCATTACATCCTCAAAATATAAACTTATGAAATCTTCTGTTTTCCACACTTGATGCAAGGTTATTAATTGTTCTAGATTCAGTTCTTTTATTTCTACAATCTGCTTCTTTATTTCATCTTCAGGGAGCAAATTTTTATCTTGAATATATTCAATTAATTTATCCAAAGATAAATTAATAAAATCCTCTGTTGTCCGAAGTTGATGCAGAATTATTAACTCTTGTAAATTAAGTCCTTTGATTTTTTTAAGTTCATTAGATGTAAGTGACCATTCTTCCTCAATTGCAGGGTTTGCGACTAATTTACGATTATTTCCAACGATACTACGAAGAAAACTTTCGAGGCGCGATCGCAATGCTCCTTTAAAGCTAGAACCCGGTATTAAGGGATTACCCAAGGCATCTTTAATAACAGGTAAATCAGATCCTATCGGTTCACTAGAGCGCCCTGCACTGATGCGTAATGCTGTAATTGTGGTGAGTTTACCTGTGATTTCTAGGCGATTTTTGAAAATGTCAAACATAGTTTAATTAATTATTTTCTGCAAATTCTTTGTGTAGATGCAAGGCTATAGTATTTGTTTCTGCTTTATTTCGCCCTGATTCAGTTCTTATACTCAAATAATTACTTAATTGAATCTTCTGCATACTTCAGATTATTAAATAGACTAGGACTGACTGTACCAATAAGCGTGTTTTCATGGTTTTATACCTGAAAGTTAAAAAAATAATTTTTCTGCCATATAAGCAAGGTATTGCAATTATGCTGCACCATCGCGCTTATACTTCAAATGACGTGCGCCATAACCTAAATAACGACGAATCATTTCTAACCAAATCGGTTTAAAGTCTGTTTGACAACACTCGGCAATTATTTGAGCATTTTTCTTGATACTGCCATCAATATCTTCAATTATTTTTTCAGCTAAAGATTCTTTACCTCTTCCCCATTTTTTATCTCGTCCGACTTGATAGCGGATAAAGTTTTTAATCACTTCTGCACTTTCAGTAGTATCAGATACACGCACTAAGTTACGAAATTGAGATTCTTCTAAATCCCCATATTTTGTTTTATCTAAAGCATTCTGAATCCAGGTAACTAGATCATCTTCAGCCTGATCAATACCCTTTTTAACCTGGAGTTGTTTTTGTGGATCTAATTGTTCAGTCATTTAGCATTCTCCCTAAATACATTATGAAACTCATTACAAACCTCCACTTGTCCAAAGCCTTCACAAGTGCGATCGCCTATTCCTTTGACTTCTAAATCTTCCAACGCTTTTATCCATAAATCTTCGTGAGAGGTGCTGAATAAATATACAGACCCTTTATTGGTAACTAACTCCACATCTTTCATTAGTCCCCAAGCAGAATTCCAGCCAGAACGATAGTCATAGCTGTTATAAGCAGCGTGAAGTTCTAGGGAAGAATCAGTAACGCCTGTTAATTCTTGAAGCATTTCTGGTGAAATTACAGTAGTGCGTCGCCAGTTTTCAGAAAGAATAGTATCGGCTTGTAAATCAAGGGTGAAATATACCCGATTTTTTGGCAAATCTTTTATCGGATTACCAAAGATATTCTTCCATTCATGCCAGCGTTGATGTAATTTATCATTGAACTGTTTTATTTGATTGGTGACTCTTGGTTTAATTTCTACAGGTAGCTTTGCTGTAATTTTGACTCTTCCTAATCCACGTGAAGTTGCACCACCTAAACGTAAGTCTTCTTGATGATTATCAATAAAAACTTGTAGAGATTCTGCCAAATCATCTGGTGCAAATATTCCGCCTGTATATATGACGGGTTTATCTTGGTGATCTTGGGATTCATTTAAGACTTCAAGGCTGTAAAGAACCCGTTCTTCTGAAGTTGCTCTGCGTCGATTGATACCAACTCGCGTTAACAAGCGGGTACTTGCAGAATTGCTGTAATATTTGTCCTGAATTTGGTAAAAGCTAGTGAAAACATCGACTCTACCTCCGTCAACAGGGCAATTGGGATCGTAAAGATGTCCAAAGCCTTCAGCACAGAAATGGTCAATTAAGGTATCAAAAACACCGTTGTGCTTAGGGTCATCGGGTTTAGACTTAAAACCTGGCTTGTTTTTGGAACTTAAGGCTGTTACGGGTAAAACTCTGACTTCTGATTGAACTTTAATATTTGCAGAATAAGCATTTTGAAAGATTGCCGGATTTTCACCTAAAAATAGCTCGTGAAAATTGTCACCATCACTAATAGATGTATTAGCCCATTTTAAGATTACAGCTGCGATCGCACCTCGAATTACAGAACCGGGAATATAGCTTTCGGCTTCACTCACAGAACCACCCGGCTTCTGTCGCCCAATTGCTAAAGGAGACAACGCTTTAATTTCCAAATTAATCCGTTTCATTACTCACCCCCTTTTGCCAAAAAATCCCACGCCCCTTGTTCTAACGGTAATTCAGGAAATTCCCAATGCAGCCAGCCCAAACCGGCTGATTTACTACCACCCAAAGCATGAATATGTCGTAGTCCAGCTAAAATTAAGGCCCCTGCATAGATGGGCGCACCAGATAGGTGAATATGTCCTGTAAATTTGAGTTGGGCATTTGCTGGTGAGGTTTCTAGAAAGTAGAGTTTTTGTTCTTCAGCGATGTGGCGGCGGCGATTAATTGTCACACCCGGACGTAGTACTTCTGGTAAATTATCTGGGTTTTCTGTGCAGATTAGGTCATCAAACATTACACGGGATGCTAACACTGGATTCCCGAATACTTGACAAATCAGGCAATGATGCTGACTTTCATAACCCGATACATGATATTGTGTCCTCTGAAAATTTTCTGTTAAACCTGCTCTTTGGGGACACATAGTTTGCGGGTTGGGAGAGTTACAGACCGCCCAATGCAACCCTCTAGCAATTTTTTCGCATTCGTGGCGCAGGCGACCTTTAAGTTGAGAAGCAGGAATGAGCAAGTTTCCTTCGGAGTTACGGACAATAGGTTTATCTGCAAGTGAACCAGAAGAACCGCCTGCACCAACGCACAAAGCAGTATCAATTACAGCTGTAATTTGATATGAGGTGATGGGGTTTGATAATTGTTGAAGATAGATCATAATTCAGTCTCGGTAGTTGCCGTTTGCGCCTCAATTGCATCATGATCATCATCTGGTGAAGCGATAAAATCATATAGGTCTACAACATCTCGCCAAATAGTCTCAAAAAGTGGATAGTCTGATTTGTCATACTCAAGTGTCCCATCGTCATATATCCACGGCGCTAAATTACCTTTATTCTTTGAATCTTTCGGCTGACACCAAGCTTCTTCAAACTGTTCTTGTAAATCCAAATTTTGTTTGTCTTGCTTGAGTCGGACTCGAAAATAACGATAGTTGAGAATAGCAGTTTGTTTGCCTCTTTCTAATAAACTCCGAATTTGGTAAAGTTGTGATTTGGGAAATTTGGCGTTTTTCAAAGCTTCTATTACGCTGATTAAGCCTCCTAATTCATGTAAGGTGTAGGGAGCGGCATAAAGCTTTAACTTAGGTCTTAAGTTTTTTATCAATGCCTGTCTACGAAATTCCTTAATATCAGATGAAATCATGGTGACAGATTTCATAGTTAAAAAATCTACTGTCCCACTACAATATCCAGCTTTTTTTAACTTTTTGGCACGGTCTTTAGCTGATTTAAGTAACTGTTCTGTCAAGTCTTTGGCGTAGTATATGGGGGTATTGTATGCTGTAATTAACATACCAATTGAGGTGCTTAGTTGACATTGAGAAGGTGAAGCTTCCGTAGCTTTGTAACGATGACATCTTTTCAAGTCAACTGGTTTATTGTCTTGCTTGATTTTATAATCACCAATTATTTTTTCACTTTCTGCACTTTCTCCCAATGGCACTTCTTTGAGGAGAATCTCTTCAAATCTCTCTCCAATATTTTTAGTGATCGCCAATGCTTTGTTAGCTGGTACAATCAAGATAATATCATCACCACCAATGGTAATTATTTCAAAAGGATGCACTAAAGCGCCGTTTCCTAGTGTTGATTCCTCATCATTAAAATTTTGCAATTTGTGAGGATGCAGATTATCTGCTAATGCTTGATAAACCGCATACTCAGTGGCTAATCCTACATCTCTACTAAACTCCTGATACTTTTGTGGAGTCCGAATTTTTTGAATATAACCGCCCATATTATTGCCATCAGCATAGATATAAGCAACAAAACCTTTACTAGCATTAGCAATATGGCTTAGAGTTTGGGGAATTTCAATTTCATCAGGTTCAAAACCTGCATAATATTTCTGTTCTAGACTAGGATTTTTTTGAAGAAATGACTTGAATTTATCCAACCAGCCTTCAACTCTGATACTTTTCCACGTCAATTGAGAGTCGTCGTACCATTTAGGCTGTGCTGGCTTTCCTTTTTTTGCTCTGTAACCAACTAAATGTTTTCGAGCCGAAGCTTCAGAAAAATGCGATTCTCTAGGGAGGTCTGGCGGGTGGACAATCATCACCGCAGACCTACGTTCTCCCTCATCACGCATTAAGTAAGGATGCGTTTCAAACATGGGAGGATTACGACGACTAGGACGACTATAAAAGTCATGACCACTGCGACGTTGGTTAAATATAATTGTTAATTTTGTTGTGAGTTCATTAAAACTTTTGCGGTCTGCAAAAGCATCCTCAACAGACACGGCTAAATTATTACATCTTTCTGTTTGAGAATTCTCTAGATTCTTCTCCAGATCACCAAAGTAAGCTTGAACTAGCGGTTCTTTATATTTCTGACGATACCAATCTAGCCAAAGGGTATTTTCAATTGGCTCTTGTAGCAAGCCAAAGCGAATTTCTAGCAGTCTAAATGTATCTCCCACCGCGCAGGAGTTAGCTGTTAGAGTTTCTTCGGTATAGCGTTTTTCAATTGCATTCGCTAAATCATCAACAAATGCAACTGGACAAAATGCCAAAATATGACCGCCTGTTGAATAAATAATAAGTTCTGGAATTAGTGCTTCGGAGAATTTGTAATCACTGGTAATAGTGTCATCCAGCCATTTTCTGACTTCATTCCACTGAATTGCATACTGGTTTGACTTAGGATTTTTATTAAAGAATGCAGGTAAATCAATCAGGTTTATACGATCTAATAAGGCAGAAGCACCACGAATATATTGAATTTTAGATGACTCAAATACATATTGTTTAATCTTAGTTGCACCACCATAAACTAAGCCAATACGGTTAGTCTGATTCCATAAAGCAGGATAATTAGTCTTTAAGTCATCTAGACTTTTTGGAAAGTAATCTTCATCAATGCCTTGCAATTGCTGCACTTGTTCGACAATGAGTCGCACTTCCTCTGGCACATCTTCCCCATCCTTCAAAGCCTGTCGCATTTTCTGTAATATTGCCAAATCAAACTTAGGTTTTCGCTCATCTCCCCAAGCTAAACACCAAGCGATCGCAATCATCACAGAACTGCTATTTTCCATGTTACTTATTTTCATTTCTACATACTCCTGCAATTACCCCTACCCTCAACCCCAGCAATAACCACCTCATTTGCGTAATATCCCTAAATAAAATTAACGCATGAGTAGTATAAAATGCAATGGATTTATTTTGGTCATCAATTTAGCCGCCTAAATCAATCATATTGAGAGGCAAATACGTATTTTTAATTTGTATTACTTTTTATTATGATAGTTATACTGTTGTCAACAAATATTGATTGGCATTTTATCAGGCAGAGAGAGTGCGATTAATCTTATGTCATGCTCTCCCTGTACAGTCTCTCTAATTATCAATTAGTAATTATTCAGTCAGCATCCTCACAATCCATCTGCACCACACAATTTCTTCCTTGTGCTTTTGCCTGGTAGAGTCCCTGGTCAGCAGCAGCAATTAAGGTTGCAGGAGATAATTGGCTATGAGGAGTGATGGTTGCTACACCAAGACTTAGGGTAATAAATTTACTGACCAATGAATGGGGATGAGGCATTTGTAATGCACTAACATTGGTCTGAATATCTCTTGCAACTGCAATAGCCCCTTCGATATCAGTATTCGGCAAAATGACTGCAAACTCTTCTCCACCATAACGAGCAACTAAATCAGCAGGGTGTTTAACTGTCTGAGAAATTGCCTTAGCAACCTGTCTGAGCGCATCATCTCCTGCCAGATGTCCATGTGTATCGTTGTAAAGTTTAAAGTAATCTACATCACACAAAATCAAAGATAATGAGCCTTGCTCTCGTGCCAACCATTGCCAGTGTGCATTGAACGTGTCATCAAAACAGCGTCGATTTCCCACCTGGGTTAGACCATCCGAACAGGCAAGGCGCTGTAATTCCTGGTTTGCTTGTTGTAATTGGTGGTAGAGTTCTGATTGCTGAATAGCGATCGCAGCTTGACCTGCTAACTGGTTAAACAAGTTAATCTCCGATTGCTGCCATTGTCTGCTGCTACGGCATTGGTGAGCAATCAATAATCCCCACAAACGCTCTTGCTGCAAAATAGGCACGACCAGGTTAGCCCGGATTTGCAGACTTCGCAGGAGGTCAATATGACACGGCGATAGTCCCGCAGTTTCAATATCTGCGATCGCTCTGGTGTTACCTTGTTGATAGTAAGCTGCACGGGTAGATTGAAAGCACGTGTCCATGACGTGAAATCCCAGAATGGAAATGCACTCTTCTGCTAAGGATTCTACAGCGACTAAACCACTCCAGTCTTCCTGAAACTGATAGATCAATACTCTATCTACCTTAAATAGTTGTCGCACTTCGGCTGCTGTGGTTTGCAAAATCTCGTCTAACTCTAATGATTGTCGAATCCGCTGCGTCACAGCCGCGACAATTCGCTCGGACTCGCTTTGGTGTTGGACACGCTGCTCAATCTGCTGAGAATTGGCGGATGCTACAGTTAAGGCAATCGGATCAAAGCGAGGGGTTGTAGTGACAGGCACTGCACTGGGTTGAGCAATCAGATAGCCTTGAGCAAAATTTGCACCTCGTTCTCGCAGCCAGTTCAGTTCCTCAATGCATTCAATTCCTTCAGCAACAGTTTGGATATTTAACTTTTGAGTAATCTCTAGAAGCTTCTCAGTAATCGAGGCTTTATAAAGGTCTTGATGCACATCTCGAATTAACTCAATATCCAGCTTGATAAAGTCTGGACGTAACTGATGCAGCAAGTTTAGGCTGGAATAGCCAGAACCGAGGTCATCAAGGGCGACTAAAAACCCAGCATCCCGGTAGTATTGCAGCACTGCCTTGAGATGGTCTAAATCTTGAGAATTGTCTGACTCCACCACTTCAAAAACAACCCGCTCGTGGGAAATGCCAGCAGTATCAATTGCCTCTACCGTACTACGTAGGCAAAAAGCTGGGTCATAAAGTGACGTTGGGGCAAAATTGATGAAAATGTTCCCACTCACTTGAGAGCGGCTGAATTGAGTGATTGTGCTGAGGCGAGCAACTTGGTCGAGTTGTGGTAGCAGTCCGGCTTCGGTGGCTAACTCCAAAATCGGTGCGGGTAGCACTAAATTGCCTTCTTCATCCAGTCCGCGCAAGAGCGATTCATATCCAAAAATCTGTGATGTATCGTTAATTGAAACAATTGGTTGAAAGTAACTGGTGAATCGTTCGGTTGCTAGCATTTCAACCAGCCAGTCGGATTGGTTGAACTTAATGAAGCGTTGTAATGAGGCTATATCACTAAAATCGTGGATTTGAGGTTGAATAGTGCCTTGAATAAAAAGGACTTGCGTCTCTTTTAACTCTCTCGGTGCAAGTAGTTTGGCCAGGTTACGGGCAATTTCTAGAGACTGTCCGGGTCTACAGTTCAAACTCAAACCTGGTCGCTCGTGCATCAGTTCATATTCAAGGGCAAACTGTTGTAAATAGGAGGTGACTTTGTTCAGGGTATGTGGAACGGGAAACCAGAGAAAGAGCCTACCTGCCTCCTTAGTCCGGCAGCGTGCAACATTACGACAAGCACAGGTTTTGGAGATAGGACATATTTGGCTCATAGCTAACTAATTTGCTCAATCCGATTTATTCTATTATTCCCACTATTTTTACTGTAAAAGATAAACTACACTTCAAATACATGAAGATTTGATGAGTTAAGTAAACTGAATATTTTAGCGGAGTAGGTGATTCACTAATACCTTTCCAAATCTATACTAAATATTCAAGTAATTGCTGATATATTTTGTGTGATGAAGCAAACTAATAAAGAGTTAGATGAACAATTTAAATCAAAAGATAAAAGCATAAATCAGTCAAAGAAGCAAGAACTTTTAGTTGAATTTATTCAGAGTAAATATATATTTCTGAAGAAGGAATCCATCTCAATACGTTTCGGTTAAGGTTTTTGGATAAAAATTTTAGATCACAAATCCGCGATCAATCGCCAGACTGATTATTGTAGAGACGGCGATTCATCGCGTCTTGCCTTAACCGAACAGTATTGAAATCTAGCTCAAAGTTTTTAAATCCCTAATCCCTTCTTATACGAACAACAAGAAAGCAATTAAAATGGCGCTGAGAACAATAGCAAACCCAATAGCATATTCAACTCTGCGACTAAAAAATCCCACAGCGGCAATCAAGGCGATCGCTAGCCAGATAATGCCAAAATACTGCTCTTTTTGTAAACTGCGGGCAATTAGTGGGTCTGTACTTGGCAAGGGGGTTTCTTGAATGGTTTTTGGGGAGATATCTGATACTGGTATTTCTTGCACGAATAAAGTCATAAAATTCCTCCTGTACACATCTGCATTTACGGGGTTTATGTATAAGCAAACACTCAGTCATTCCCACTCCTGCCAATCAGAGTTGCAATTGCCTTGACTAACTCTTCTGGTTCGACAGGTTTTGATAAATGCTTTTTAAACCCTGATTCGAGTGCTTGTTGCTGGTTGATTTCACCTGCATAAGCAGTTAAAGCGATCGCTGGAATCTGTTTGGCTTGTTTGGATTGCAATGCCTTAACTTGGCGCATCAGCATATAGCCATCTGTCTCTGGCATCCCAATATCACTGAGTAGAAAATCTGGTTCTGACTCTGCTAATACTTGCAGTGCTTCTTTTGCTGATGCTACAGCAATTACCCTTGCTCCAGCCTGCTCTAGCAGAAATGTATGGAAGTCGCGGGTATCATCGTCGTCATCCACAACTAAGATTTGGATGCCTGCAAGGATTTCAATCACCGGAGAAGGATTTAATGCAGCAATCTTTATATGTTGTTTTGGGGTTAAATCCTTTTTAATTAGCGGTAGTCTGGCTCTGAAAATAGCTCCTTGCCCTTCACCTAAACTTTCTGCCCAAATCGTGCCGCCATGTAGTTCTATCAAATGACGGACAATTGCTAACCCTAACCCCAAGCCACCAAATTTTCGGGTTGTCGTGCCATCAGCCTGACGAAAATATTCAAATACATAAGGGAGAAAGTCAGGGCTGATTCCCTTACCTGTGTCGCTGACAGTAATCTGAGCTTGAGTGTCAACGCGCTCCAGTTGAATATCAATTTTCCCTCCTTCAGGAGTGAATTTAACAGCATTTGATAACAGATTCCAGACAACTTGTTGTAAACGACCAGAATCACCCAAAACTTGCCCCAAAGAAGCATCCAGTATCGTTTGAATTTGAATATTTTTCGCTTCTGCTGCTAATCGCACTGTTTCCAATGCTCCCTCAATTACAAGCACTAAGTTAACGGGAAACATATTGAGGTTGAGCTTGCCTTGTAAAATCCGAGAGACATCGAGTAAATCTTCAATTAGTTGAGCTTGTAATTTAGCATTCCGCTCGATGGTTGCGATCGCTTTCTTCAACCCTGCGGCGTCAAACTCACGAGTCTGTAAGAGTCTCGCCCAGCCAAGAATAGGATTTAGAGGCGATCGCAATTCATGGGAAAGCACCGCCAAAAACTCATCTTTAATCCGGTTAGCTCTTTCGGCTTCAGTTCTGGCAGCTTGCTCAAGTTCCAGGAGGCGATCGCGTTCGGCTTCTGCTGTCTTGCGTTCTGTAATGTCAATCACTGAGCCGATGTAACCTTTAAATTGACCATCTACCCCAAACCAGGGATTAGCCGCATCAATGCAAAAGCGATATTCGCCGTCTTGGCGCCGCAAGCGGTACTCCAAACGGAAAGCCGAATAACTGCTACGAGCTTCCAGAAAAACATTCCTAACGTCATTGCTATCGTCTGGATGTACAGCATTTAACCAGCCAAATCCCAGACCCGTTTCCTCGTTTTGACCTGTAAAGTCATACCAGCTTTGACTGAGGTAGGTGCAGTGGCTATCGGTATCTGTCACCCAAACCATAAAGGGGGCATTGTCCGCCATGTTGCGGAACTTTTCTTCGCTTTCACGAAGGGCTTTTTCTGCTTGTTTGCGATCGCTAATGTCTGTAACAAAAATGCTTACTCCTTCTGCAAAGGGGTAGACGCGATTCTCAAACCAGCGCTGCCAAGCAGGATAAAAGTATTCAAACTGAATAACGGTGTGTTGTGCGTTTGCCAGATGAACCTGAGTATAAAACTCGCTTTCGACCACATCTGGAAAAACTTCCCAAATGCTTCTACCTAGTAACTCTTTCTTTGAAAAGCCAACAACTTCTGCTACCTGGTCATTAATAAAAGTATAACGCCACTCTCGATCTAACACAAAAAACTGGTCTTGGATGCCAGCTAGGACAGTCTCTAAGTGTGCTTTTGCTAACTCAGCTTCAATTCGCAGTTCTTGCTCACGTTGCATTGCCTCCTGACGGAGACGAGCCATTTTTAGAGCTGCCTCTACCCGCGCCAACAATTCACGGGCAGAGAAGGGTTTAATCAAATAATCATCGGCTCCCGCTTCTAACCCTTCCACCCGCGCCTCTTCCCCCGCCCGTGCCGACAACAGGATGATTGGAATTTTTTGCGTCTGCGGATCAGATCGTAATTCTTGCAGCAGTTCAAAGCCATCTAATCCAGGCATCATGACATCTGTCAGTACTAAGTCTGGGACACGCCCACGAGCAGAATCTAAAGCAGTTAAACCATCTGGCACTGATTCCACCTCATACTGTTGACTTAATAGCCGCTTGACATAATCACGCATATCTGCATTATCATCAGCCAGGAGAATTCGGGCGCGAGAGGGTGACAGGTGATAGGTAATAGGTAAGATTTTTCCCTGCTCCCTACTCCCTACTCCCTGCTCCCCGCTCCCTGCTCCCTGCCCCCTGCTCCCTACTCCCTGTTCCCCGCTCCCTGCTCCCTGCCCCCCGCTCCCTGCTCCCTGCTCCCCTGCCTCTTCCGGCCGCCAACGCAGAGCTTCTTCTAAATATGGTGTTGCACCTAATGCGGTTGAAGCTAAAGTTCGAGGGGCACTAATCCGGTCTGGAGGCAAATGAGCATACCCCGTTGGAATTGACACAGTAAAGCAACTGCCTGCTCCCATAACACTGGTAACATAGACTTTTCCACCATGCATTTGCACCAATTCCTGTACCAGTGACAATCCAATTCCTGACCCTTCAAAAGTGCGTCCTTGCGCCCCTTTGACGCGGTGAAATCGTTCAAAAAGGTGGGGAATTTCTTCTGCGGAGATACCGATGCCTGTGTCTTGGACTGCGAACTCAATATGGTCATTTGCCCACTGCAAGCTGACCGCGATTTTTCCAGCCATCGTGAATTTGAATGCATTTGAGAGCAGGTTAAGAACAATCTTTTCCCACATCTCCCGATCTACATATACTGTTGCTGGCAGGGAAGGACAGTTGACTGATAATTGCATCCCTGCGCGTTCGACTGCTGAACGAAATACACTAGCTAGTTCTGCGGTGAAAGTGGCAAGATCGGTGGGTTCATAAGAGGCTTGAACTCTTCCGGCTTCAATGCGCGAGAAATCTAGCAGGCTATTGACCAGTTTTAGCAAGCGGAGTCCGTTACGTTGCACCATTTCTAACTGCTCTCGTTCTTTGGCTGGAAGCAGAGTGGCACAATTGACTAAGGTTTCCTCTAGTGGCCCCAACATCAGGGTAAGTGGGGTACGAAACTCGTGGCTGACGTTGCTGAAAAAGACGGTTTTAGCGCGATCAATTTCTGCCAAGGCTTCAGCGCGTTTGCGTTCTTCCTCGTAAGCTTGGGCGTTAGCGATGCTGGCTGCAATTTGAGCCGCAACTAAATCGATGAATCCTTGATAATTGTCGTCGAATAGCCTGAAGGGATTCAAGCCAGCAATCAATATACCAGCTTTTCCCGTTTGACCAGATGGGGCAATTGGTACTGCGATCGCTTGATGGGGCGATCGCTGCCAAACACCACAAGGTAAACCACTAAAAGACACTTCTAAATCAGAAATCAGTTTTGCTTGATGGGTTGTGATCACTTCCCCAAAGGGCCAAACACAATCAGAATCGAGAGCCACTGTTTCCGGAACTGCTACGTGGTTTCGCTCGATACCACACGTTCCAGCCAGAAAAACTTCCTGCTTATCTGGGTCAACCAGATAAATCATTGCAAAAGGGAGGTCGTAAGGGTTGCTTTCTAGACAACTTGCACTCAACATACAGGCTTCATCGAATGTCCGCGCGTCTGCCGTCCTCGCCGCTAGTTCGCGCAAAAGTGCCAACTGACGCTCACCGATAATTCGCTGCGTGTCGTCTGTGTTGGCGCAGATAATCCCACCGGTGTCGCCCTGGTCATTAGGAACTGGGCTATATGAAAAAGTGTAATAAGTTTCCTCCGGGTAGCCGTTGCGCTCCATAATTAGCAGCAGCGCTTCGTCATAAGTGCCCTCGTTTTTCAGCATCGCTGATTCGGCTCGAGGCCTAACCTGATCCCAAATTTCCCGCCACACGTAGGAAGCTGGCTGCCCAAGTGCTTCTGGATGTTTGCCGCCAATAATAGCTCTGTAAGCGTCATTGTAAAGGTTAATCAGTTCCTCGCCCCACCAGACAAACATCGCTTGACGGGAAGTCAGCATAATCCGCGCGGCAGTCTTCAAACTCTGTGGCCACTGCTGTGTTGGGCCAAGAGAAGTTTTTGACCAATCTCGTTCTCGCATCCGCGCACCCATTTCACCCCCGCCGAGAAGGAAATTTACGTCGGCGTTACTTGCTGACGTTGATTCGTTTTTCATTGATTCCTCTCGATTGGTCATGCGTTGCTTACAGTAGGGATTGGGGATTGGGGACTAGTACCGCAAGGCGGAATTAAAAATTAAAAATTAAAAATGAAGACAGCGT
>NZ_JBDNJQ010000105.1:0-28781 GCF_051172895.1 Nostoc sp. CALU 1950
AGAAGGCTTCTTAGTTGTACTGAGTTTTTTCAGAAATCAAATATGAGTCCTATACCAATTCAAGGGTTTGATGATCTGCGGAGGTGAGTTTTGTCTGTGTAGTCAAGCCAGTGCGGTCTTCTCCGAATATAGAAGGCTCGTCTCTCACCGAAGGGGAGACGCTCTAGCGTATAGTGCAGCCTCTCGATAGAAGAGACTGCGCCAAAGATTCCGCATACTCTTACAGGGAAGTAACCTACGCGCAGCTTGTAGCAGAAAACGTCTGGGAGTTTCCCCCATAAGCAACTGGTGCAAGACTTCTAGTCACTCAGAGGATTCAGAAATTAGACTTTACAAACATTCTCTAAGCTCGACTTTATCCAAAATTAAGAACTCAATTTTCTTTATCTGGTAAAAACCCTAGCCTTTTAGCAAATACTTTACTCTGCACTCATTACTCAATTTTCAGAACTCTGTGGTGAGTGTGGTACTTCCTAATTAAAGTTTTTGGCATACCCCAGAGTTATCTATTTAGTCAAAATTGGGCAAACTAAAACTACACCACAATTAAAGTGCAAAATGGTACAAAGCATCATTATAAATCTACCCTTTCTGCTTGTTTGATTTAGCATATTGCACCAGTTGTAATAACCGTCTTGGTTACAAACTGCTAGATTATGGCTTTAATCCTCTAAAAGACGACTGAAAAAGCTAGTACAGCACCGCCCAAATAGAGCAACGATTGAAAATCGCACAAAAGCCTATCCTATAAGCTTTTTGCCTTTTGACTTCCGACTTCTAGCTTGCGGTACGAGCGTAGAAAGTCATTTCTAGGCGCAATAACTCAGATATCAGTTTGAATGCACTTTTCCTCCCAAACACTTACAACCTGCTTTTGGATTCAAATTTTCTATGTCAGACCCCAACATTGGTCGCTTACTCAGCAAACGCTACCAACTCCAGGAGTTAATCGGTACTGGAGCAATGGGTCGGGTTTATCGTGCTAAAGATACTTTGTTGGGAGGTGTACCTGTTGCGGTTAAGTTTCTCGCTCTCTCAATCCAAAATGAAAAGATGCGATTGCAAGACCGCTTTGAGCGAGAAGCAAAAACCTGTGCTTTATTAGGGCAAAAAAGCATCCACATTGTCCGAGTTATGGATTATGGCGTAGATGACAATAACACCCCGTTCTACGTCATGGAATATCTACAAGGACAAAGCCTGAACAATATTATTCGCAAGCAACGACTGCCTTTACCAAGATTCTTGAGTATGGCGCGTCAACTCAGCCTGGGATTACAGTGCGCCCATGATGGCATTCCAGTTGATGGTACTATTTGCCCAATTATCCATCGTGATGTCAAGCCAAGCAATATGCTGGTGATTCAAGATCCCAGTTTTGGAGAATTGGTCAAGGTTCTAGATTTTGGTATTGCTAAATTATTACAGTCAGATGGTGACCATACAAAATTCTATTTGGGGACATTGGCTTATTCTTCTCCCGAACAGATGGAGGGTAAGGAATTAGACAACCGTGCTGATATTTATAGTTTGGGCGTCATGATGTTTGAGATGCTCACAGGCAAAATGCCACTGGTAGCACCAACTCACTCTTTTGGAGCATGGTATAAAACACATCACTATCAAAAACCACGTTCTTTTGCTGAGGTTGCGCCTGGATTAGAACTACCAAAAGAAATCGAAAATTTGGTGATGAGTTGTCTAGCTAAACTAGCACGCGATCGCCCCCAAAGTATCACTGAAATTCTAAGAGTTTTAGCATCTCTAGAAAAGCCTGAGTATACACGCAAAATTCAGCAAGATAGCCATGCTCTAGTTCCTTCTACTACAGCTAGCCCTGAGCTTGAACAAAAGACTAAAGCCGATTTGCGGGTATCCTGGTCAAACGATGAAATCGCTCGTGCCATTTCCTGGCCCCAAAATAAACCAATTGCCGATATTGTCTTTCCCCAGACCATTCACACCAATGGGGAGATTTTACCAGCCCTATGGGTGATGCTACCACAAGAAGAAATTCAGAAGCGCTTACTCTGTACCCGTTATAACCAATTTCTTTTCATCTCTATTCCTCATCCCATGTTGCTATGGATTACTGTCATCTATAACCGCAAGCATGGTGCTAAATGGTTGCCTTATTACCTTGATCTCAAAAGCAGTCTTGGTCAAGAAATTGCTAGGTTACTCCAGCACACAGGTTACTACCGCCTGTTATTCTTTGCACGAGAAACACCAAATCGCTGTACCCATATCTTACTTTCCAGCGTGGCTTCTGCCCAGCGCCAGCGACTACAAGAGTGGGTCGCAATGAGCAACACCTTAATGTCCTCTGCTGACCCACAAATCAGTAAAAGCTTACTCAAAAGTGAGTATGAAAAGATTAAGCCTCAAATTCTAACAAAACTAGAAAGTATTGATACAGATTCTCCATACGATCTTTCCAGCTAGTGGTCTGTCATTCCAAATTTGACGGGTTGGGACTGACACAAAGACGCGGAGAATTTTAAACAAAGCAAACTTGCCTTGACAGACTACTAAGAATAATTTCTGAATGTTACGTGTTTTAGATGTAACTAAGGGGTAGGCACTGAAATAATGTAAACTTTTATAAACAAAGTATATATAAAGATGTAAGTTCTAGTTATATGTATAAAGAGTGAAATCACTAGCTGCCAAATTAGTGCTGTCTAAATTCTCTCTGAATATTCCTCTGTATATATTCCAGGAAATTGTCAATTTACGCAGGTGTGATTCTCAGACTAGACGAAACAAGAAGAAGTTTGGCTAAAGCAAACAGCGATTTTAGTCTACAAAGCTGAAATTAAGTCTAGACTCCAACAGATATGCCGTAGACAATGTTTACTCGTTCTTAGTTAATTTCGTGGATTGAACTTTTGCACCGCTCTTGTGGAATTACTTATCGAAGTTGACGCCCCGACATCCCCAGCTCTTTTCCTCCTTGGAACCAAGCAAGAGAAGGAGGTCGCCCACTGCGACATCAGAACGACTCTATGCCATAGTGGAACCGGAATCTAAGCCCCACTGGTGCTTAAGAAGCTCTTGATAAGTTGCCTCCCGCACAACCATTTGCTCATAGAGCTTGACTAAAAAGTCTTTAGCTTGGTCGTGGCTCATATTTTGTACCTGAGTAGCAAATGAGCAGATGCTGAATTGCTGTTCCAAGGATAGTTTCATGGGTTGATTCATAGTTAACTCCGAAAAAACAACGCGTAAAGGTGATATCGCTCACAGAAGTCCAAATGGGATAAGATTTGGACTTATATCTGTCCAACATTTGTTCCTCCGTATTACGAAAGATAACAATTGTTTGACAGGTTGCCCACATCCGAAATGTGGACTTTTTCTGCTCTGATATCTTGCACCTAATCCTACTGATATACCACCCAAGTCAGCTGAACCATATTCCGGAAAATAGGCTCTATTTAGCCTCGGATAAGTATAACTACCTCCCTGATTCCTTCTTGCTTCGCACAATTCTCCTTTGAGGAGAAGAACAAGTGCTATGCTTAACCGTCTTAAGTTTTTCTATTTAGAAAACCTAAGATGCTTTCTCCTTCAGTATGGAGGAAGCTTCGGAGGGCGGAGACTTTAAGGAGGTTGGGGAATTAATGGTAATAAGCGTGAATTATAGTCGCTTTACCTTATTACGTGCAAGATGTCAATTAACCAATTTATGCAAATCTAGCCTCTTTAGGTCATTTTAGAGGCTAAAAATATTTGTATCAAATTGTAAAAAGGAAAAATGCTCACACTGAACAAATTACTGAGTATATTTACCGGATTTTTACTTTGTCCTTTGTCCTTGGAAAAAGAGTAATAACTAATGACTATTTTCTTCGAGTGAGACGATGACAACTGTAATGTTATCGTGCCCTCCATGCTCTTTGGCAGCCTCAATTAGAGAGATGGCAGCTTTATCAAGCCAAGGACTATCTTTGAGGCAATTAGCAATCTTTTGCTCGACAAGTTCTTCTGTAAGACCATCACTACATAACAGCAAGCGATCGCCAGCTTTGACATCTAGTGGTTGCACATCAACCTGATGCAAGTCTTCACGTCCCAAACAGCGCGATAATACATGACGAAAAGGATGTAATCGCGCTTCATCTAAAGTGATGTCACCGATTTTGATTGCTCGTGCTACCCAAGTATGGTCTTCTGTTACCTGTTCTAAGTGCGACTCCCGCAAGCGATACAGCCGCGAATCGCCAACATGAGCGCACCAAGGAGACTCTGGGGCACGAAAAATTACTGCTACAACCGTTGTACCCATGTCAGCGCGTTCGGGATGGTTTTGCTGATCCTGCAAAATCGCTTCATTGGCACCCCACAAAGCTTGCTCTAGCAATTCTTGAGAAGATTTAGAAGATTCCCAATTTGCTACCAAATACGCCTGAATTTCTTCAGTAGCAATGCGACTTGCTTCCTCACCTCCGGCATGACCACCCATTCCATCGGCGACGACGAAAAACCGCCCTTCTGGGTCGATATAGTAAGCATCCTGATTATTAGAACGAATAAGTCCCGGATCGCTAAAACCCGTGAAATTAAGTTTCATAATTTTTTTTGCAACAATTAATACATACGATCGTAACGGTCGAGGCGTAAAAGTAATCGGATCAGGATCACTGAGAGCGCCGCTGCAATTAAACCTGGCAGCAGTGCCAACCATACATAATCCTTAACCACTAGAATAGTAGCTGAAAGCGTGAAACCGCTGATTAACAGAGCATAGCTTATTGAAAGCTGAATACTGCTCTGTCGTCGCAGCAGGCGTTCAGTTTCTATAGACCGAACGCGCAAGCGCATGTCTCCCTGCTCTAGCTTCTCTAGTGTATCCTCTAATCTACGTGGTAGACCAAAGGCGGTACTACTTACCTGAGCTGCTTGGCGACTTAATTCGTTAAGAAAGCTATTCCCCTCAGAACCATTCATATCGGTCATAAGTTGCATTGCATATGGTTTGGCAACTTCCATAAAGTTAAACTCTGGATCTAGACCCTTGCCTACCCCCTCCAGAGTAGAAAAGGCTCGCATCACAAAAGTGAAAGTTGCAGGAAATCTAAATGGCTGATTATAAGCTATTTCGTAAAGGTCGTCACTGATTGCCGCGACTGATTGGTTTTCAAAGGGCTTATCCATGAAATTGTCCAGCATATACTGGACGGAACGCCGGACTGGCCCCATGTCATCGGTTGGGGCGATCGCACCTAAATCGATCAGAGATTGCACAACGCGATCGCCATCTTTTTGGGCAATGCCAAACAGTGTTTGCATCAGTCCTTCGCGGATGTTGGACTTAATCCGCCCCATCATACCGAAATCGTAGAATATTAGAGCGCCATTTGCACTGACGGCAATATTGCCTGGGTGAGGATCGGCGTGGAAAAAGCCACTATTGAGTAATTGTAGTAAGTAGGCTTGAGCGCCTTGACGAGCGATCGCTTTTCGATCCAAACCCGCTGCTTCTAAAGCTTCGTATTGGCTAATTTTAATTCCAGGGAGATATTCTAAAGTCAGCACTCTAGAACTGGCGTAACGCCAGTATACTCTGGGGACATTCACCCAATCGTAGCCGCGAAAGTTCCGGCGAAAAGTATCGGCGTTACGACCTTCGTTAAGATAATCAATTTCTTCCCAAAGAATGCGGCAACATTCTTCGTAAATACCCAACCAATCTCTCCCCCGTCCCCATTTGGGATGGTTTTGAAAGTAGCGGGTAATTCCTTTGAGAATCTGTAAATCTATTTCAAATAACTTCTTTAGTCCAGGACGTTGCACCTTGACAACAACCGATTCCCCAGTATGTAGCACAGCTTTGTGTACTTGCCCCAAGCTAGCGGCAGCTAAGGGAATAGGTTCAAAATTATGGAAGAGTTCAGGAATTTTTTTGCCTAGTTCTTTTTCAATGATCGCTTCTACTTGCTCATAGCTAAATGCCGGTACTTTGTCTTGTAACTTTGCTAGTTCTTCTACATATTCACCAGGGAATATATCAGCACGGGTAGAAAACAGTTGCCCAACTTTGATGAAGGTTGGCCCTAAATCCAGTAGGGTATTGCGAATCCAAACCGCTTGGGTTTTGCGTCTTGCAGCTTGCTTTGCCTCAGTCACACCACCCGGATAACTCCAAGATTTGTTGTATAGCCAAAGTTTGAACAATAAGGTCAAGACAAAAGACCAAATGTCCACAAAACGCCGTCTGCTAGAGTATTTTTCCCGATTCCAACGGTATGCCTTATCTGAATAACCTTGTTCCATATACTTTGTGTACCGTTGGTTTGCAACCGAATCACTTGAAAGAGAAGACACTCTGATTCCTAAACTATTTTTTTCTTAAGTGTCCTTTGTCATTTGTCATTTTTCCTGTGTTATTCGTCCTTTGTCATTCGTACATAATTTTTCACTAATGACTAATGACCAATGACTAATGACTAAAATTTATGCAGAAGTTCGACGATAATGTTGCAATTCTGTTCGTAATAGGGCAATCTCTGCTCTTAATTCGTCAATATCTGCTTGCAAGTCACCGGAATCAGAGCTAGCTTGCCCACTACCTGCGGTAGCTTGACCAGCATTAGCTGATTCTGCTGCCCGATTTGCCCGCTCTAGGACTTCTTCTGTAAACTGGCGCAATTGCTCTCTAGCTTCTGCATCAAATTTGCCCAGATCACTCAAAGCATCGGTCAAGGCGACCTCTAAACGCTCATTAACTACTTCAGCTACCGCTCTGCCTACGAAAAAGGCTTGCACAAGGGGATTACTCATAAATTTTTGTTACGTTGCACCGCAAGAGAATTATAACTTGCCTGTATGCTTTGCGGCTTCTATTGTAGAGCTAGAAATTTGGCGTTGGCGATCACTTTATTTATGGCATTCCAGCTAACTCTCGATAATATTGCTCTGGTGTACTCGGTAAATAAGTCGTCATTTGCAAAGTTTGTTCCCTTAATTTAAAACCTTGGGTAATGTTAATCCGGCTGAGGAAATCGATATCGTGGGAAATTACCCAAAGCGCTCCTTGGTAATCATTGATACCTACTACTATTTGTTCAACGGTTTCAATATCCAGGTTATTAGTTGGTTCATCGAGAATCAGTAGATCGATTTCTGAGATACTAATCATAGCGATCGCTAATCTTGCTAACTCACCTCCACTCAATACAGAGGCGCTTTTGTGAACGTGATCATATTTAAAGAGAAAGTGTCCTAGTTGTTGACGCAAAAGCTGATAGCTGAGATCGGGATTGGCAGCTTGCATATTTTCCAGAATTGTGTATTGTCGATTTACCAATTCGTAGGTTTGATCGAGATATACAGCTTTCATCGCTGGTGTGAGCAAAACCTCACCTGATTCTAAAATCGCTGTTTGGTTTTCCATTCCCAAAATTGCCTTTACCAAACTCGATTTACCAGAACCGTTTGCGCCGATAATGGCTATGCGATCGCCAGATGATATATGCAGTTGAATATTTTGAATCAATAGACGCTTTGATATCCTAAGATTTGCACCCTGGATATTAATGAGATTTCGGCGCTTTTGATTTTTTTCTTCTAGCTGAATACTTGTGACTTTGGTAGTTTTTACCTTTGTTTCTGCAACCTTTTGATTAGCCTTTGCCACTGCTGCTTCATGTTTCTTTTTCGCAGTTCCGGTAGACGCTTCAGCTTTAGTTTTAATTAGTCCGGCTGCCATTCTATCAATACTACCATTAAGGAACTTGGCGCGACCGTTGCGACTTGATTGGGCTGCGCGTTGCTGTTCTTGCATAGCTGTGGCTTGGGTACGTCTGAGTTCCTTTCTGGCGGCTTCGTGCGATCGCAATGCTACCTCTAACTCGACTTCTTTCTGTTCTCGATAGTACGAGAAATTACCACCATATATTTTCAAGCCAACAGGTGTAAGTTCCCAAGTAACATCTGTCACTTTGTCTAAGAAAAAAGGCTTATGTGAGACAATTACAAAAGCACCTGCAAAATCTTGAAGAAACTGCTTCAAGCTTTCTAAAGCTTGCAAATCCATGTGATTTGTTGGCTCATCAAGTAATAGCAAGTCTGGTTTTTGAGCTAAACCGATTGCTAGAAATAGTTTAGTAAGTTCTCCACCACTCAAGTTAGTAATTGGTAAAGATAAGTCAAGTGCTGTGTGGAATTGTGTTTGTAAAATCTCCTCAATATTCCACCATTCATCAGAGATAGAAATCAAAAAACTAAGCACTGTCTCTGATGTAATTTCTTGTCTGATAGTACTGATTTGTGGCAAATAATAGACAATACCATTATGCCAAACTGAACCTGTATACGGGTTAATTTGACTTGCAAGTATCTTGAGAAGGGTTGATTTTCCTACCCCGTTGCGACCAACTAAAGCGATGCGATCGCCCGCTTCGATATTCAGAGGAATTCCTTGAAACAAAGTTCTATCTATGCTGAGTTTATATGCTAAATTCTCAGCTACCAGTATTAATTTTTTCGGCATTATTCTCAAACCTCAATTCGCAAACTTCCACCCGCGTTTTTCCAAAAACTGCGGGTAGATTAGACACAAAAAACCAGCGCAGACAATCGTCAAGCGTTTCTATGTATATAGGAGTGATAACAATATTTTTAGTGCATGACTATGTGAAGTAACCCTGTCAAACTAGTTGCGTTTATTCTTCGTTGACATTTGTTGCTTTGGTGCAACAGGTCTTTGGTACTACTTCATTTCTGCTATCTCGTTGGAGTTGTGATGAGGTTTGATATTGACTACAGTTTAGCATGAAGGAATTTCGGAAGGGTAGCGATCGCTTTTTTCTTCTCTGTGCCCTCTGGGCCTCCGCGGTATGCGATCGCTAACTACAACACTGCTAAAATCAATCCATAACCACTTGATGCCGTATCCATTCTATGACTATTGCTCAAGAATTAGATTCTCAACAAGGCATCTGCCAAGATGTTATATTTCCCCCTGGTGATTTATATAGTGATGAGCCTCCCTTGGAAAGCGAACTACATCTACGGCAAATAATCCTACTTTTAACGTGTCTGGAATGGTTGTGGCGAGATAGAAATAATTTCTATGCGGCGGGAAATCTGACTATCTACTACAGTCCGCGCCAACGCAAATCAGAACACTTCCGAGGGCCAGACTTTTTTGTTGTGCTGGGAACTGAACGTAAAACCCGCAAAAGTTGGGTAGTCTGGGAAGAAGATGGCAAATATCCGAATGTAATTCTGGAAATTTTGTCTGACTCAACAGCGAATACTGACAAAGGTTTAAAGAAAACAATTTATCAAGATACCTTCCGCACACCCGATTATTTTTGGTTTGACCCCTACACACTAGAATTTGCTGGATTTCATTTAGTAGATGGAGAATATCAACCTCTACAACCAAGTGAACAAGGATATTTGTGGAGTCATCAGCTAGGGTTATATTTGGGAGTTTATGAAGGCTTATTGCGGTTTTTTACGCGAGATGGGCAACTAGTACCAACACCGGAAGAAACGGCAGAACAAGCTGAACAAAAAGCTGAACAATTACAACAACAAGCAGAACAAGCCGAACAAAAGGCTGAACAGTCACAACAACAAGCAGAACAAGCCGAACAAAAAGCTGAACGTTTAGCAGCAAAACTGCGGGAGTTAAATATTGATCCAGATACAATTTAGACCAGAGCTATTTCATTTAGGATAGTGTTGTGCTAAAAACTTCTCAGCTTCAGTCCTATCTTTAATCACTCCATCTAAGGTAGCAGCAACTATATCATCTAATATTTGCCGATACTGGGGGCCTGGTTTGTAACCAAGTTTCTTTAAATCATTGCCATTCAATAGTGGCTGTACATTAGCCAAAACAGTTAAATATTCCCAAATTTGATGTCTAAGCGATCGCGGACTTTGCAAAGCAATTAAAATCAGCATTGGTAAATCGTACTGTCGCAACAACTGCACTACTTGACTGGGACTTTGACGCTTAGGCAAAGATTCCATCACCTCAGTTTGGGCAGAAGTCAAGTTTTGCAAGCGTTTAATGCTATCCTCTTGCAGTTGCAGATTTTTTGCTACTTTCGCCCGATATTGTGGTTCTAGGTGGGCGATTAACACTTCCAAACGCATTTCCCAATGAATTAGGGTTTGTTGGGGGTCAAATCGCCGTAAACAGCGTTCTAGCAAGCGTAATTGCCGCAGTAGTTCTATATCTAGCTTCAGGCTAGGATGGATGCATTGCAATGCCCCTAAGTTATCGAGTAACTGTAAAGCCGATTTCCAATAGTGGGCTTCTAGGATGTGTTTTAATTCTGTTTTCAGTCGCGTTTGCAGGGCTGGAGTTCTGCTATTCTCTTGAGCAGTGCGATCGTAAACACCACTGTTGATGGCATAGCGGATAAACTCTTCAGTTTGCGGTTCTATCTGAAATCCGAAGCGCACAGCAAACCGCACGCCACGATAAATGCGGGTGGGGTCTTCTATAAAGCTGTTGGGGTGTAAAACCCGAATTTGTTTAGCTTGTAAATCGAGTAATCCGCCAAAGAAATCGAGTAATTCACCAGCACGGGGATTAGTAAGCCGTAGAGCAATCGCATTAATGGTAAAATCTCGACGATACAAGTCTTGACGAATCGAACTCGCTTCAACTTCTGGATTCGCCGCCGGGTAAGGATAAAATTCTGTCCTAGCGGTGGCAATATCTACCCATAGAGAATCTAATTCTGGGTCTTTGTGCCACAACAAAGCAGCAGTTTGAAAAGCCCCGTGGATTTCTAAACGAGCCGCAGGGTAAAGTTGCTGGAGTGCTTTTGCTAGTTCCACACCAGCGCCAACATCTGCTGATTTGTGAAAGCCATCAACCACTAGGTCAATATCTTTAATCATCAAGCTACCTGCTGTCTCAGCTAACAGCAAATCTCGCACCGCACCCCCGACTAAATAAAGATGCCAACCCCGTTTTTCGGCTTCTTGCGATGCTGTGGTGAGTAATTGCCATAACTGAGGAGCAAGTTTATTTTGCAATTGAGGGAGATTAATATTACTTTTCCCCCCTCTCTCCCTCTCCTCCTCATCCCCTTCTCCATCTTCATCCCTTTCC
Source organism: Nostoc sp. CALU 1950 (assembly GCF_051172895.1). Classification (NCBI taxonomy): domain Bacteria; kingdom Bacillati; phylum Cyanobacteriota; class Cyanophyceae; order Nostocales; family Nostocaceae; genus Nostoc; species Nostoc sp. CALU 1950. Next base: position 11,090 of record NZ_JBDNJQ010000105.1, read on the forward strand.
TGATGTAATTCCCGCAAGACATCAGTACGAGTGACAATACCAACTAACTGACCATTTTCCAATACTGGTAAGCGTCCGATATCATAAGTCACCATCAGCGACTCAATTTGTGGCAATGTCGTATCTGGTGTAATTGTTTTCAGATTTCTTGTCATGTAGCCCTTAACTGGTGCATGACTAAATCCGTGGTGCAAGGCGATATCAAGATCCCGGCGTGAAATAATACCTACTAGTTGCCCTTGAGTATCAACTACAGATAAACCAGAGTGTCCATAGCGCAACAAAATGCGCTGTGCTTCAGCAATTGTGGTTTCAGGCAGAATCGTACGGACAGGAGAAGACATCAAATCCCTCGCAGTGGGGGGATGGGGAATTTGCGTTTTTATCCCGTCAAGGAGTTGTTTTAAAATTGCTTGTGAATCAACTCCTCTTAGATTTAGCGATGCGGCTTGTGAATGACCGCCGCCGCCCAAGAGTTGGAATAATAGATTAAGATTTGTTTTGGGAATTTGCGATCGCCCAATTACAGTTAAGCGTGAATCATCTTCACCCAAAGGATACTCATTAGCCAACAGTATGGCATCAATTTCGGTTAGTTCCACTAGTTCCGAAGCCAGACTCGATAATCCAGGCACAAAATTTTTAGTTCTTATAGTTACCCAGGCAATCGTATATCCGCGTAGACAAAGATATTCTAAATTTTCCAGCGATTCAGTTAATAGCTGCTGCAATTGCAAAGACAATCCAGGGTCACGGTAGGTAGAAATTACCGACAAACTGGCATCTTGTTGCATCAACCAAGCCAAAGCTAAAGCGTCCCGTGGTGTGGACTGGTCAAAGGTCAAGGAACCAGTGTCAACGTGGATACCCAAAGCCATTACTGTGGCTTCGGCAGGAGTGAGAGAAATTTGCTGTTGTTGCAATTGCTCAACGATGAGAGTTGTGGTGGCTCCTACTGAGTCAATATGCGATCGCGTCGCGGGAATATCTGATTCTTGTCCTAAGTGATGGTCATAAACTATAATCTCTTTGAGATTGGGTAAATCTAACCACTCAGCAGCTTTACCCAAGCGATCGCGCTGTTGTGTATCCACCACAGTCAGAGAACGAATTTTTTCTGGATTCACCGAACGGCGTTCAATCAGCGGATATTCATCTCGATGCAATGCTAAAAAATCCCGTACAGGAGGGTGAGAACCGCCAGTCAGCACAATCTTACTTCCTGGTAGTAGGCGCGTTAACCCTACTGCTGCTCCTAATGCGTCAAAATCTGCTGTCGTGTGGCAAAGAATTAAATCCATAGTTAAGTAGTCATTAGTCATCCGTACTTAAACAAAGAACAAATGACTAAGATGTTGTAATTTCTGGTAGCTTAAAAACAAGAAAAAAGTGTCAGTGTCGCCCTTTAGCTAAAATGGGCAGAAGCCTCACCCTTAAGCCCTGAGAGTCAGCACTTTAATTGTCAAATATTCTGAATATAGATGATCGGGGCGTTGTATGATTTAATTGGTTACTCGCCGCCACGGTCGTTGATACACCTCTAGACAGCCCTCTGGGAAACCTACGTGAAACGTTGGACAACGGGAAACGAGTAGGCATCCTTTCAAAGAATGCAAATTTACCATTGGTTGACACATCAGTGCAAAAGTCATAAGCAATTCATCCTGTGTCGTAAAATTTGTGGGGTACGAAAGGAAGAAAAAATCAAATTGTCTCCGTTGGGGTATCACGGGGACATAAAACTAAAGCTCAGGAAATGTCCTATGCGATCGCAGGAGTCACTGAGAAGCCTACACTGTACAGCTTACTGTTAATGTAGGACATATCACTATTTCGCTGTATTGGGAGAAGCAAAAATGACCATAATATTCCAATTTGCCTTGATAGGTCTAGTCCTGTTGTCCTTTGTCCTAGTTGTTGGGGTTCCTGTTGCTTACGCCACTCCCCAAAATTGGAATGATTCTAAAAAACTGCTCTGGGTTGGCTCTGGTGTCTGGATTGGTTTGGTGTTTTTAGTTGGTTTGTTAAACTTTTTTGTCGTGTAGGCGACGGCTTCGCTCTGGCGCAGGCACATAATATAAGAACTAGAGGGGCAGAAAAGCCAAGGTCAAAAACCAAAGGAAAAAAGGAGAAGTTTTTTCCGATTTCCTTTTTTATGACCTTGCTTTCCTGCTCCTCTACATTTTAATAAGAAATGTATATTGGCCAGAAGTATAGTTGATAAAGAGGCAGTCATGGCAGTTTTCGAGGGAACTTTTACCCAAACGGAGCCTTTACGGTTTGCAGTAGTGATTGGTCGATTCAATGACCTCGTTACCGGAAAGCTGCTAGAGGGATGTCAAGATTGCTTGAAACGCCACGGTGTAGACCCTAACCCCCAAGGTGATCAGGTGGACTATGTTTGGGTTCCGGGAAGTTTTGAGGTACCTTTAGTAGCTCGGCAACTAGCACTTTCCCATCGTTATGATGCTGTAATTTGTCTAGGTGCAGTTATTCGAGGGCAAACACCCCATTTTGATTACGTATCCGCCGAGGTTTCTAAAGGCATTGCCGCCGCTAGCTTTCAAACTGGAGTGCCAGTAATTTTTGGCATTTTGACAGTAGACACCATGCAACAAGCCTTAGAACGGGCAGGCATCAAAGGTAATCATGGTTGGGATTATGCCCTGAATGCCCTAGAAATGGCAAGCCTGATGCGGCAACTGCGTTCTAACCTGGCAGAGCCATATTCTCGTAATAGCCAGTCTTTGCCAGCCTCTTTTCAAAGTGCCAGCATCGGCAATTTAACTGCGGAGTCAGAAGAACTAGGCTAAATGAGTCATTAGTCATTTGTCCTTTGTCCTTTGTCATTCACTAATGACCAATGACCAATGACCAATGACTAATGACTAAAATAAATAAAGGGGTTGACAATTAAGGATAAATCTGAGATATTGATATATGGCAATTGATTGCGGGTGTAGCTCAGTGGTAGAGCGTCACCTTGCCAAGGTGAATGTCGCGCGTTCGAATCGCGTCACCCGCTTCCAACTAAAACCTCTTAGAGTTAAAAATCCTAAGGGGTTTAGTGTTTTTAGGGTGCATTTCAGTGTTCGTCGATTCACTCTTCAATCCTGTGAACAGATCGAGCAAACAAATCGTCTAATCTCCCAATTTGAATATTGCCCACTCAAATTGTGTTACCCACTTGCTAAGAAATATAAAACCCAGCTTCACATTAGTTTAGATATTCATTAGCTTGAGTACAATCTTTATAGGTGTAATCAATTTGTTTCGTAGAGGGTGTATTACACTGGACTAAAGGTGGCTACTTATAATGTTGTCAGGTGCAAAACGTCTTTTCGCAGTGAAGTTAGCCACAATCTATTTGGGCAAAGAGTCACACACATTCTCTGGATGTTTTGCCAATTCCCGCTCTTGAAACGCTTATGAACTGCAAGGAATACAGATTGGAGATAATCCCGATCTAACCTTGATAACTGGATAGTAATATATAGTAACCCCAAGGAAAATCTAGGGTTTATTAGTGTCTGTTGTTTGTCAGCGTAGCCTTCCCAAACGATTTGTTTTAGGAGTGGTCGCCACGTAGGCTTAAAATTGTACCAGGTGTGTCAGCATAATCAATGCCCAAAAACGCAACCACTTACCTTGAAAGCGACAGATGAAGAGAAGGAAATTTTTCAATAAGATTGCCAGCTATGGGGAAAGACTACAAACAGATAACCCCGTACTGACATGGTAATTAGGATACTTAAAGTTGGCTGCATCTACTGTTTGCAATCATGGCGATGTTTGCATAACCTGCCCATCTATATAAAGAAAGAAGCCTTATCAGGCATTTACCAAGACATTATATTCTCGTAGTTCGTGTAAAACACGCTCAAGTTATTAGAACGCTTGTGCAATCTCAAAAACCTGAAAAAATCGACTTCAATACCGAATACCCCTGTCCCTGTCGTCGCCGGGGTCAGTTAATTCCGATTACGCTGACAGAAGCATTTGGTTGCGATCGCTGTCAGCAAATCTTTGTAGTAGAAGATAATGGTCATGTCCTAGAACAGCTTTCTACCACCTATCCCTATAAGCGGGCTTGGCGTTGGATGGGAAATAGTTGGCATGTTGTCCATCCCCGCTTGGGAGAAAGCTATCTGCCTATAGCACTTGGCATTATTTTCGTGCTAGTGATTATATGGCTGCCATTAGCACTGCGATTGGCAAATAGTTCCAGCATTATTGCTTGGGCAATGGTGGCGGTACTATTGGCTATTCTGCCAGCACTAATGGTCTGGCTTACCTACAGACGTTAACTCAATGACTGTTGAAGTTTTGGATGACCACCCCGAACCGATTACTAGTGCCCAACGAGCCTATCAAGCTTCCCTAAAGTTGGGGATCACAAAGGGAGCAGACCGGAGTCGTGCAGTATTGGCGATGGCACAGGCTCTTGAGCGCTCATTTGACGACATTCTAGAAGCCAATACCTTGGATTTAGAAGCCAGTCGGGAAATGGCAGTGCCAGAGTTGATATTGGATTGGCTAAAGCTGACTCCCACAAGGCTAGAGACGACCGTGGACATTTTACAACGGTTGGGGGAATTATCAGATCCGCTGCGGCGCGTCAGAACCGCCGATTATCAACTGGAAGATTCCCAAAGTTACACCCAGTTAATGCCCTTGGGAGTGATTGGATTTATTTATGAGGCGTTCCCCGATTTAGGAGCGATCGCAGCGGGTTTTTGTATCAAAACTGGCAATAGTATAATTCTCAAAGGCAGTACTGAAGCTAGCCATTCTAACGCTGCGATCGCTGAGGTATTGCAAAATGCGATCGCAGAAGTTGGTCTAATACCAGGTTGTGTAGAACTGATCACAGCAGAACATGGTGCTTCGATTCGGGATTTAGTTACCCAAGACGAGTACGTGAATTTAGTGATTCCCTACGGACGTCCCAGCTTAGTGCAGCAGGTAGTACGACAAGCAACTTGCCCAGTTTTAAAATCAGCGATGGGTAACTGTTATCTCTACTGGTCGCTGAATAGCAGCTTGGAAATGGTACGCTGGATGATTCTTGATAGCCATCAAAGTGAACCCGATCAAGCCAACGCCATTGAAAAGGTACTAATTCATCGTCAAGCCTTGCCATCATCTTTAGCAGTTCTGTGGAATAGCTTGATGGAAAAAGGCTTTGAAATTAAAGGGGATGCAGAACTAGTAGAAGCCTTTCCTCAGTTGCAGTTGGTAAAGGAAGGCGAATGGGGAAACCCTTATTTAACGAGGACAGTAGCTTTTAAACTGGTGGATAGCTTAGAGAGTGCGATCGCCTGGATTAATGAACACAGTAGTGGTCATGCCGACTCCATCGTTACTGAATCCTACCAGGAAAGTCGCCAGTTTGCTTTAGGAGTTAACAGTGCCTCTACCTACATCAACACTTCCCCGCGTTTTTCCCGTAACCCCTCGCGGGGAGATTCAGTGTTTCTCGGCATGTCTAACCAAAAAGGTCATCGCCGAGGATTTATCAGCCTGGAAACCTTGACCACCGTCAAGCATATTGTTCAGGGAAATGGCAGATTTTAATTAGGAGGCAGGAGGCAGGAGATAGAAACTCTTTATATCTGATGCGTGAGTCCTGCATTTTGTCGCTTACTTAAAAAGCAAACTGCTGTAGTTGGGGTCTGAATCCCTCATGTCCAATGCCCCGATCCAATCTTAAAGTTAACAAAATCTTAATTTCTGCTTGATCCGAGGTTGCTAGGTTCCTTGTATTTGGTTGAGCAGGCAATTGAGAAATCAGTCAAATCAAGCATTATTTGTGCTTTTGACAACTGACTCTCCTGAATGCCAACTGTATTTACATCTGGGTAGGGGTGAATATGGAAATTATGGATGGCACGCGCCTGTTAGCAAATCGGTGCAGACGGCGGAGTTTTTTGTTGGGTGCAGGATTTTTAACGGGGTTAACAATCGCTAGCCAATGGCATCCAGTATCAGCTAATTCAAGGTTTTCTGGCTATCCATTCAGTCTTGGTGTTGCCTCTGGCGACCCTTTGCCGGATGGTGTTGTTATTTGGACACGACTGGCTCCAAATCCACTTTCTGGAGGTGGAATGCCACTCGTAAATGTTCCAGTGCGGTGGCAAGTTGCCCTTGATGAAAACATGAGACAGGTGGTGCGTCGAGGAACAGTGCTGGCGACACCAGAATTAGCACACTCAGTTCACGTTGATGTCCGTGGACTAGATCCTGACCGTTGGTACTGGTATCAATTTCAAGCGGGTAGAGAAGCTAGCCCCATTGGGCGGACTCGCACAGCACCAGCATTTTATGGCTCTATCCAACAACTGAACTTTGCTTTTGTCTCCTGTCAAGACTGGCAAAATGGCTACTATACGGCTTATCGGCATTTGGCTGATGAAAACCTCGACCTTGTGGTTCATCTCGGTGACTACATTTACGAATATGGACCACAATCCGGTGGGCCTCGCCAGCATAATAGTCCAGAAATTATAACTCTTTCCGACTACCGCGATCGCCACGCCCTGTACAAAACTGACTTGAATCTCCAAGCTGCTCATGCGGCTTTTCCTTGGATTGTCACTTGGGATGATCATGAAGTTGACAATAATTATGCCAACTTAATCCCCGAAGATAACCAAACCCAAGAAGCTTTTAGGAAGCGCCGAGCCAATGCGTACCAGGCTTACTACGAACACATGCCTTTACGTCGGTCTTCATTGCCCAATGGCCCAGATATGCTGCTTTATCGGCGGTTCACCTACGGTAATTTGGCTGAGTTTAATGTACTAGACACCAGGCAGTACCGCAGTGACCAACCTTGTGATGATGGACTGAAACCTCGCTGCCCCGAAGCTTTTGATCCAAATGCTACGATGACTGGCTCAAAACAAGAGCAGTGGCTACAAAAAGGTTTAGACCAATCGCGATCGCGCTGGAATGTGATTGCTCAACAAACTATACTAGCCGAGTACAATTTTAATAGTAATCCCGGTTTAGGTGTCTTCAATGTGGATCAGTGGGACGGTTACGTAGCTGCACGTAATCGGCTCTTGAGTTTTTTAAACCAGCGCCAACCTTCTAATCCAGTGGTGATTACCGGAGACATTCATTCTAGTTGGGTAAATGACCTAAAGCTTGACTTTAAGAACCCAAACTCACCGACGGTAGGCACTGAGTTCGTAGGAACTTCAATTACCTCTGACTTTCCTGCCCAATTCATTGCTCCAGTTCAAGCTTCCCTAGCCAACAATCCCCATACTAAGTTCTTTGACGGTGCTTTCCGGGGATACGTCCGCTGCAAACTTACCCCACAACGCTGGCAAAGTGATTACCGTGTGGTATCGAGCATTGTTGACTTGAATGCTTCTATTAAAACCCTAGCTTCCTTTGTAGTCCAAAATGGACAACCAGGGGCACATCTAAGTTAAGCAAACCTCACAAGTAATCAACCAAACCCCCCAAATAGAATCTGGGGGGTTTTAATATAGTATGAAATATGACTTTAACTATTAGAACATCCGTATTTTTTTGCTGTTTGGATATAGCAATCTTATATGAGTTACAAAAACTGCAAGAGACTTAAAAAAATCGGAGAATATGGGGAATTCAGGTGTAGTGTAGACTATTCAAGCTAGAAGCGATCGCCTGTTAGAGATTACACTGAATCAATCTTCCTAAAGAATTATTTTGGCATTTCTTTGCAATACTTAACTAACTTCTAATTAAAAAAAGTGAACATAGATTAAAAATGATAACTAACATCATAATTTATTAAGTTCTTCAGACTAAATTGAGAGTATGCTTAATAATTGAAATCTAGTTGAGAATTTAAGTAATTAGGTGCAAATAGACTTAAACATTTGTTGAGTTTCTTATACTTTGCCATTTGTTTGAGGGTTAAATACTAAAAAATAAAGTTTGTTTGTGCCTAATTACTAACTAGGTTGTCGAGCAAGGCGGTTAAAATCTGACCTGAGCCAGTTAATAACAGCGAAAACAAAAGTAAACTTAACAAAAATTCGTAAGATGATAAAAAGAATTTTGCTAGCTGTATCGGGATTGGGACACGCGGAAGAAATGCTCAAAACCCTGAAAGAAATCCCTTCAATTCAATCTGCGAAAGTTACAATTTTGCATGTTGTTCAAGCGCAAAGTACCGCTGCTACCATGACAAGTAAATGGGAAAATGGGGGTAAAATTCTGGCGAATGCCATTCAAACTTTGAACTTAGATCCTAGCCAGGTTTCTTCAATTTTGCGCGAAGGCGATCCCAAAGATGTAGTTTGCCAAGTAGCTGATGAAATCGACGCTGACTTGATTATTATGGGTTCACGCGGACTGAAGCGGTTGCAATCGATTTTATCAAATTCAGTCAGCCAGTATGTTTTTCAACTATCTTCTCGCCCCATGTTGCTGGTGAAAGATGATATTTATGTCAAAAGAATTAAGCGGATTATGGTGGCAATCGACAACTCAGATTCATCAAAAAACTGCTTGAAATTGGCACTGTTTCTACTGCGAGATATTCAGGGCGGCGAGTTAATTTTGGCAAATGTTAGTACAGATTTAGGCGGTAAAAAATCAGAAATAACTCAGGTTAACTCAGACAAAAATCCAGTTTTGGCAGCCGCCGTTGCCGAAGCTGAAAAACAGGGTATCCAATCTCGTTCTTATATCAGCAGTGGCAAACCCGGTGAAGAAATTTGTCGATTGGCAGAAGAGTTAAATATAGACTTATTATTACTCGGTTCTCCAGATCGTCGTCCATCCATCGCTAAGAGTTTTGTTGACATAGATAGACTCATTGGTTCTTCCTTGTCTGACTATGTTCGAGTTAATGCCACTTGTCCGGTATTGTTGGCGCGGACAATCGCTTAAAGTAAATAGTGCTGAGTTAACGTTTGATAAATAAAAACCCCTACACTATTGGTGCAGGGGTTATTTATTTTATACACAAACTCTTAACTATCTTTTCCACCTTCGCGGCTAGCAGTTTGGATGTAAAGAATTAGTAAAAACACAGCGGGGACGAGTACGAACAAAATGCTCGCTATGAACCCCAGGTCATTAACTTGCATGGCAAGAAAACCTCTCTTGAATTTCCAGTCAACAACATTAGGATAGCATCATAGATGACAGAGTTATACCAATTCAAAATTCAAAATTCAAAATTCAAAATGAGTAAACTCAATTTTGGTAAGTATTTTGACTACTGACTGGATACAAATTGTGAAAACGTGAACTACTCAGACCTGCCTACGGCTGAAGTCTGAGCTTCCTAATTCATCGGGAACAGCCTTAAAAACTCCGCAGTTTTTTTGGTCTTACATTCCCTCCAAGGGCAGGAGTCCTGGTTCCCAAGACCCAAATTTTTTACTTGCAACATATACCTAATTAGCTTGGTTTTCGCTTATGGCATTGATGGTCAAGATATTGAGTATCTTACCAGGAAAACAAGCAGGATTCGTCATCCATAAGCGAATTTGTTTTGACTCTTCGTTTAAAATCAATTCTAGATGCAATCCTCAACCCCCGCTATTCATCCCCACCCTACCAAGAGTTGAGGGTGGGGACTTCCGGTACTGTTAAGGTTTTGTGACTACGCTAACTGAGCCATTCACTAAAGTTTGACAGGCAAGGCGGTAATTTTCTGGCTTTTTCTTGAATTTCCGGTTTTCTACGTCTGTGCGGGGGGAAAGATTTTCTAATCCTTCAACTATCTCGACAACGCAAGTACCACATTGACCATTACCACCGCAATTGGTCATCTTGCCAATGAATGTATATATATCAATCCCATTTTGTATCGCCTTGAGTCGGAGATTAGCACCATCTGCCGCCACTACTTCTTTATTTTCTTTAACGAACTTGATATTACCCATAACTGATTCCTCCTTGACTCTAAGCTTGGCTTTCAAGGCTTCATATTGACATGGCTTGATTCACATCTTATTTATTATATTAATTCATTACAAAATATTAATAAATATTAACTTTATAAAAGATGGCATCACAAAAATAGGACAGGTAGAGTACCTGTCCTATAAATTGAAAAATAGATTAACTTACCTAAATCCCACGGCTGCTTGCCAAACAAAGGCAAGCAACAAGAAGAATACAGGGATGACTGGGAGAACGTCCACCAAAGGATCAAAGATTTGGTAAGCTTCAGGCAGTTTTGCTAATAAAAGTGCTGCTTCCATGTTTGTTTAAATCCACCTATCCAACACAGCTTTCATAATTGAGAAGTATCTTAACATGGTTTGAGTCTTGATCATTTGTCAATAGTCATTTGTAATTTCCCCTTCGTCTGGTGCTGGTTCAGATGAGTTGAGCCAGTGACCAAATTCTGTGGCAAAGCGATCGCTCAATATTGCTTCTCTAATATGCTGGGTAAAGCGAATTAGTTCGGTAATGTTGTGAATGCTTAACAAGGTATAAGCTAAAATTTCCTGCGATCGCACTAAATGAGATATGTAAGCACGGCTAAAATTTTGACAAGTGTAACAGGGACAAGTTTCATCTAACGGCGTAAAATCTTCACGAAACTTAGCATTTTTTAAATTCCAGCGTCCGCCCTTGACTATTGCCGTTCCATGTCTGGCCCAGCGGGTGGGAATTACACAATCAAATAAATCTACACCAGATGCGATCGCGATCGCCATTTCTCGATAAGTACCCACACCCATCAAATAACGCGGCTTGTCGGGCGGTAGAAGCGGTGCTGTCACTTTGACAATTTCAGCCATCAATTCTGGTGGTTCTCCCACACTCACGCCACCAATGGCATATCCGGGTAAATCCAACTTAGCCAAAGCTTCAGCCGCACGACAACGCAAATCTAAATATACGCCCCCTTGCACAATCCCAAACAACGCCTGTTCACTGTGTTGATGAGCCGTCATGCAGCGTTCTAACCAGCGGTAAGTGCGTTCAGTTGCGATTTCTACTTCTTGGCGAGTCGCTGGGTAGGGCGGACACTCATCAAAGGCCATAATCACATCGGCCCCTAAAGTATTTTGAATCTCAATGGAGCGTTCTGGTGTCAAGTTAATAATTCGTCCATCATGGGGTGAACGGAAAGTTACACCTTCTTCAGTAATTTTTCGCATCTCGCTTAAGCTGAAGACCTGAAACCCACCCGAATCTGTGAGCATTGGGCCGTTCCAACCCATAAATTTGTGTAACCCACCACCCCCAGCCACGATCGCTTCCCCTGGTTGTAGGTGAAGATGATAAGTATTGGATAAGATCATTTGCGCCCCAGTATCTCGCAGTTGAGATGGGGTGATAGTTTTGACATTTGCCAGCGTTCCCACTGGCATAAATCTGGGGGTTTCTACAAGACCGTGAGGGGTGAAAAACACTCCTGCTCTAGCTTTAGTTTCGCTACAGCAAGCAAGACATTGAAAAGAAAAATTCGCACTCATGCCATTTTGGATTGTTGAAGATGCGCCTATAGGACTTACACAAAACTATACGATGTAGGGGCAATTGATAAATTGCCCCTACATCAATAAAGCGCAGCCTCACATAAATTTGTATAACAGTCGCTATTTTAGAAAGAATCAGAACAGTCATCGTCGATTTCTGCATCCCACCTGGCTGAGAGTACTTGCTCCATCATCGCTTCTATGGCGCTGACATTGAAGCTTCGCTCTCGTCGTTCTTGTAAGGGGGTTGAGCGGGGAATCAACCGCAGACACACTCCTTCTTGCATCAAATCGAAGTAGGTTTCTTGTTGCGGTGACTGTTTTAGTTCCAAGTAATCAAAACTACAAACATTCAAATATAGCGCGTGGTTAGCCACTAAGGTAGACCTTTGCGGATTGGCAAAAACTTCCATCACATCCCCTTCACCCTCGCTCAGTACCTTATCTTCGTGGGTGTAGATGTAGTGGACTCGACCTAAATCTGCCAGCAATCGCCGGATGTCGAGCTTATTCACAATGATGCCCGTGTTAATAATGCACGGAGCTGGTATCCTGGTGTCGGGTAGATGGTGACTCATAGGAAAATAGCGATTGAGCTAAGGAGAGCGACAACATAGCTAAACTGTCATAATTGAATAGCTTGTTTACTCCCTACATTTAAAAAAATATCAATTTTATGGGGCAATCGTCTAATAATTTGGAGTAAGTTTTTAGTTAACGAATACAAAACACAAATTTTGCTCCCTGATGGAATTTTAACTTCCTAAATTACTTATTTTCGTATAAAAAATTACCCGAAAGCACTGACTATCCACTTAGACCAGCATAACAAAATTTTCCAGGAGAATATCTGATAGAAGTAAATCTTATCTAAAGTTTTAAAATTTGGTTATGTCGGTTGTACCGAGATCAAAAATATTATCCAGCAATTTACCAAAAATTAATGTAATTCTGATGACGAAACAGCAACAGTGGTGGAAAAAGCTGCTGTTAAAGCTGGCAGCTAGTATTATATTTTACACAAGTATTCCACTACCGTATTTAAATGGATTGGACTTTGGGGGAGTGGCACATCTTGCTTCCCTTGTAGGATTGATAATTGGGGGAATTTTAGGGTTTCTGGATACGGGGATGGATTATCTTGGTATGCCCGTGCTAACTCGTAGTGCTTTAGTAGTAAGTATTTGGATTGCCATTACTGGAGGATTGCATTTAGATGGGGCAATGGATACTGCCGATGGTTTAGCAGTAGGTGATCCAGATCGACGACTGGAGGTGATGGTAGATAGTGCTACAGGAGCCTTCGGGGCAATGGCTGCGATCGCCTTGGTGATACTGAAAATAACAGCTTTGACGGATATACCAGAAAACCGTTGGTTGTTGCTCATGGCTGCTTGTGGCTGGGGACGTTGGGGACAGCAGGTGGCGATCGCGCGATACCCTTACCTAAAACCAACTGGCAAAGGTGCATTTCATAAACAAGCTATTCGTTCTTACAAAGATTTGTTACCGGGATTGTTGTTGTTGTTGAGTTTGAGTGGTTTACTTGTGCTGATAGATAAACAGCAGCTATTTCTCGCACTGGCAATGATAATTGCTGGAAGTGCGATCGCCACTTTAACTGGTGCATGGTTCAACCACAAATTAGGCGGACACACTGGAGATACTTACGGCGCAGTCGTCGAGTGGACAGAAGCCTTATTTCTCTGCGTGCTGACCGCCTTTTAAAAAATTAGGGGACAGGGGACAGGGGAGAATGAAGAAGAGGGGGAATGGGGAAAGGGAAAAGGGGAAAAGGAACCCCATACTCAAAGCAGGGGTTTCAAGTATTGACGCTGATTTTTCTCTCTACGAGACGCCAAGGGCGAACGCACTGCGTGTCTGGTAAAATCTTCTTTTTTGCTCTCCATCTTTAAAAAGAGGGGCTTTATACCCGTAGGGAAAAGTTTTTAATTCTTTCCCTTTACCCCTTACCCTTTCCCCTTTTCCCCTTATCGGTAACTCTTGATTAATGACAAATGACCAATTCACTTAATTGGTTGCAACTTTGTCACCTTCAGTTTAAAAGCCCCAACCCCAGTTTCCCCAAAAGAACGGACACGAATAACATAATTCCCTGTCTCTACGATGCGAGTAAATAGTAAGGAATTGCTACTACCATCAGGGCCATCATCATTTTCTGCTAGAGTCGAACCATCAGGTGCTAGCAGTGTGATAATGCTGTCAAAGCTTTCAGATGAAAGGTCAACTGCTAAATTATCGCCTTTTTGTAAGTTCACTGTGTAATCACGGGCAAACCCACCTTGACCAGTGGGAATATCTTTGTCTGAGAGGCTATCGGCAAGTTCAGTGCTGTTAGATAAAGGTATTGGACTATACAATTTATTTTGAGCAAAAGCTGCACTTGTACTGATGCCTATTGCCAGCAATGTAGCAGGAATAACGATGAGTTGTTTTAAACCTGCCGCAAAAACTTTATTCATATACACTTCAAGGAATTTTTCTACAAAATAAGGTTAATTGGTCAATTCATCCACTTTTAAGTCAAAGTTTGCCCATTAATTCTGGATTTATCCATCTTTGACGGCAGTGGCTACTGCTACTATTCCTAAGACCACAATTCCATACTGACGAAGTGTTTGCACAGCAGACCTGGCAGTAGCACCAGTAGTATAAATGTCGTCCACTAACAGCACTGGGACACTTGGGGGACGATCGCGAAATTCTTGCCCAACAGCAAAAGCTTCGGCCAAGTTTTTTTCTCGTTTAGATACCGATAAACCAAATTGCGCTTCCGTTTCTCGCACTCTAGCTAAACCGTCTAGTTTCAATTTTAATCCAGTTATTTCGCAGAAGCTTTGTGCAATCAGTGCAGCTTGATTGTATTTACGTTGCTTTTGCTTGCTAGCGTGGAGTGGGATGGGAACTACCACAGGCTGGCTATCTCGCTTCGGTGAATTTAACAACCATGCTTCTCCTAACCATTGACCCAAAGGACGAGCTATTTGGGGTTGATTTTCGTATTTCATCGCCGCGATCGCTCGTTTCACGGGGCCACCATACTCCCCCCAGCCAAAAACTGGTATTGGCTCTTTCCATAGAGAAATTTGGTCTTTACGTTGACATTTTTGCAGTTGTCTGGTGCAGTTTTGACAAAATTCTTGCGAGGTTGCACGTTGACACAAAGGGCAATGGGATTGGAGAAAAAGATTGAGTAAGCCTGTGAGATTTTTAATCCAAGTGTGCATTTGTTATTTGTTATTTGTCCTTTGTCATTTGTCATTCGTCATTCGTCATTTGTCCTTTGTGATTTGTCCTTAGTTAGTAACTCTTGACCAATGACCAATGACCAATGACCATTGACCAATGACTAATGACCAATGACTAATGACTTAAAATAGACGCGATCGCATCTGGTTGTTTCTACTCCCGTTGCTGGAGTGTAGCCGTTGCTTTCATACAGCTTGACTGCTTCCACCAAAACGCTGGCGGTTTCAATCCAAATTTGTTGAAAACCACGCTCTGCGATCGCTGCTTCTAGCTGTTGTAACAAATATTTCCCTAATCCCAAACCCCTAATGCTGGGCAAAAGATACATTTTGCGGATTTCTACAGCTTTTTCGCCTCGGTGTATGGGGTAGTATGCCCCAGTACCGACTAACTGGCTTTGGTGTTCAATTACCCAAAACTCTCCCCCAGTAGCTAAATAATATTCCTCTACTCGCAGCACATCTCGGTCAGCGCCCTTTGGTTCCCAACCTAGACCGTATTCTGATAATACATAACTGATGACTTCAGCGGCTCTTGTGCGATCGCTTTCTACCCAATCACGAATTAAAAAATCTTGATAATAGTTTTTCATACCATTTGCTGGTCAAGTTTACACAGAAATTTTTCTGGTTCTATATCCCAATTTACCCAGCAAATAGCTTTTATGGCAGAGTCTATTTCAGGCGGCACTCTCAAAGTGTCAATCAAAAGACAAGGGAAGGAGAATTGTCTTCTCCTCCCCTTGTCTGCTTACCTAAGATAATTCAACGATATAGTAGCGAACCTGCGGCGGGCTATTCGGCGTCGCTGACATTGATATTACGACTTGATATTAGCCTCTATGACTTGTCCAAGGACCCCAAATTGCGAAAGTAATACCAGGAGTTTGGATGTTGACAAACAAAGTCTTACCATCAGGAGAGAAGCAAGCACCAGCGAACTCACTTGTATTCAGAGAATTACGTGCGAATTGATAGAGTTCACCCTTGGGAGTAACACCTACTAAGAACTGCTGATCATCTCCATCTTCACAAAGAATCAGATCGCCATAAGGTGAAACAACTATGTTATCTGGATTTTCCAGTTCGGCAGCAGATGTAGACTCTACAAACAGTTCAATTGTCTCTTTAGCCGGAATATAGCGCCAGACTTGACCAAGACCTAAAGCACCGCCACTTGTACAGCAAAAGTAAATTTCACCGTTACCATACCAGATACCTTCGCCACGAGCAAACTGGGCTGCTCCTTTTGCAAAACCTTCTACTCGTACAGTATCTTGAGGTGGATTTGGCTCAGTAATCGTCACCCATTCGACTTTCATGGGCTTCCGCTTGGGGAAATCCGCAAAAGTTTGTGCTTGAAAGATATCTTTGAATTTTAAGGCTTGAAGAGTGCCTCCTTCTTTTAACTTGCCACGTACTTTCGGGATAAAACGGTAGAAGAGACTATCTCCCGTATCTTCAGTTTCATAGACAATTCCTGTTTTAGGATCTACAGCAACAGCTTCATGGTTAAAGCGTCCCATAGCTATTAAAGGCTCAGGCTTTACAGCAGAAGTGACGCTAGCTGGAACTTCAAAGTTATAGCCGTGGAACTTCGAGACATAGTTTCTATTGCCTATCGGAAAGGAAGTCGGAGTAGAAGTGTTCTCTTCAGAACTAATCCATGAACCCCAAGGAGTTAGCCCACCTGCACAGTTACGAAAAGTTCCGCTTAAAGAAGTGAATTGTTTGATTAGCTGGCGATCGCGTCCAACAACCAAATTTGTTGTGCCGCCCTTACAAAATGGATCATAAGGATTTGGGCCTTGAACTTGTGTAGCAGATGTAGGGCTAAGTTCGTGATTGCGAACCAGAATAACTGTATTTCTGGGGCCGGGAAAAGCTGCCATGCCATCATGACCACCAGGCACTTTAGTGCCATCGTTCATGAGTTCGCCTGTTAGAGAGAAAGTTCGATACTGAAATCCTGCTGGTAAATCTAATAAGCCTCTGGGATCTGGTACAAGTGGCCCATATCCTTTACCAAATCTTCGACCAAAGCCTTGTCTGGCCAGAAGACCTTCCATAGGAGACACCATCAAGGTGCCGACAGCAGTTGTACCTGCTACTGCAAAGAATTTACGTCTTGAGAATGTCATGAAGATGATTTGGTTACTTAAAAATAATGCTGAAGCAAAAATATTTGATCTTGATTAAGTTTGGGTAATGCTTTATTTAATTTAGGGTTAGTAAATAAAAGGTGAATTTATATTAAATCTGCCTGACTTTTGGCAAATCGATGCATACATTCAAACAAACCAGCTACCTAAAATCTAGGGCTATCTATATATAAACAAGTAGATAAAAGAATAAACTTTATAAATTATTGATTTCCAATCTCTTAACTTTGCACAAACAATAATCTAAATAAAGGAATAAAAATCAGAGTGACTAAAACATCATTTGCTTAAGATGAGTTAAAGAAACTTTTAAGAAATACAAGATATATTATTAGTATAAATTATATATTTTTGACTTATCTTACAAAAAACAATCAACAGATATCAGCAGATTTTTGACTGTAAATGATACAATTTTTCTAACCTATCTCAGTGATTAATGCTGTGTTTAATCTCACTATTTAGGTAGATGAATTCACTTTATATAGTTCATCTTTTTAAGGAATAATCAGTATTGACTTCCATACTGATGAAAAGTTTGCAGACGAATACAGCATCATAATCTATTACTTTTATCAAGAAAATGAAAAGCATTCGTAACCAAATAAAAGCTACTGTAGCTGTTGCTGCTTTCAGTTCTATAGCTACTTTAATAAACGTTTCCAGTGCTGATGCTGCTTCTTATCAGCTTGATTGGTTAGGAGATCAAGGTTATTCCGCTAAGGGGCAGTTCAGCTATGATGATAGTTTCCTTGGAACTGGAGTTTAGACTAAAAGCGATATGAGAGAACGCAAACCAAATGGAATTAGA
>NZ_JBDNJQ010000106.1:0-28765 GCF_051172895.1 Nostoc sp. CALU 1950
ACTTTCTCTGCTGGATGAGAGGGGTTAGCTGTTGCTGGTTTATTGCCATTTCCAAAGGTGGATTGACCGTTGACTGCAACTTTCTCTGCTGGATGAGAGGGGTTAGCTGTTACTGGTTTATTGCCATTTCCAACGGTGGATTGACCATTGACTGCGACTTTCTCTGCTGGTTGATTACCATTGCCAACAGTGACTTTCACTTGATGCCCATTTTGCATAGCTTTTTCAAAGGACTGCTTTGTTTTTTCTGATACATAGTTGGTGCTATTTAAGCGGACATTCAAGACCTTATTTGGAGAAGCTTCTGGGATTTTGTACTCCAGTTGATAGGGGTCTAAGTTTTGCAAAGGTAATCCAGCAACGCGCAGCTGAATAACAGCTTGCCGTAAAGTGCGATCGCTATCTTTGAGATGACTGGTGTTTAAAGCTACAGCTAAATGAGGGCGATCGCTCAGAATATCTTTTACCAAGTTGGTGAGAACACTCCGCGGCCCAAATTCAATAAAGCAATGACCGCCTTCAGCATAAATATTCTCAATTTCCTGCTTAAACAACACCTGATTCCTCAGATGTTCTTTGAGGACTTTTTGAATAACTTGCGGGTCATTGGGGTAACGCTTTCCAGTCACATTGGTGTAAACCGGGATTTGTGGCTCGTTGAAAGTAACTTTTTCAATAGCTCTGGCAAAGGGTTGCTGTGCATAAGCTACTAATGGAGTATGGAAAGCCGCGGAAACTCCCAGCAAGATTGTAGAAAATCCTTGAGTTTTCAGAGCCTCTTCTACATTGGCAATTTCAGCTTTCGTCCCTGCTAACACCATCTGATTTGGGGAATTCAGGTTAGCAATGGTAATCAGTGGGAAATTCTGAATCAGTTCTGTAACCTGATTAACATCCCCTTTTACCGCCAGCATGGCTCCCGCATCTAACTGCGGATCTTCTGGTGCAGCCATCGCTTGACCCCTAGCTTTGACTAAGAAAAAGTAATCTTTCTCACTCAAAACCCCCGCAGCCCAAAGAGCAGTAAGTTCTCCAAAGCTATGCCCTGCAACAAAATCAGGCTTAAACCCAGCTTGTTGCAATATCTTGTACAAACCAGTGCTAAAAGCCCCAATCGCCGGCTGTGCATATTCTGTTTGCTGCAAAACCTTCATCTGGGCAGTCTTTTGATCTAAATCAAACACCGGGTTAGGGAAAACAACCTCCGAAAGGGGCTGCAAACCGTCTTGGCGTAAAAGGTTGTCAATCTGAGCATAGGTCTGACCCAATTCTGGGAAATTAATTAAGAGTTCCCGACCCATCTCTAAATATTGCGAACCTTGCCCAGAAAATAGGGCAACCACCTTCCCCTCTGTTGCTATGCCAGTTTTGCGGTAGTAAATTCCTTGGGGATGTTCCCATGATTCTGCTTGCAACTTGTTTCTTAGCAACTCAATACTTGTTTGTAATAAGTCGCAAGCTTGAGTGAGAGAATCAGCAACAAATCCAAGTCTGGCATTTGCGATCGGAATTTCTAAAGATTGAGACGCCGAAATCATTTCTGTATAAAGCTGCTCTCCCGTATCGGATTGCAATTGCTGTCCAATTTCTTGACAACGCGACAACAATTCTTCAGGTGTTGACGCAAATAGCAACATCGGCTGGGAAGGTTTGTGTAAACGATAAGGTTGCTGATGTTGACTGGTGTATTCTTCCAAAACGACGTGATAATTTGTGCCGCCAAAGCCAAAAGAACTTACCCCTGCACGTCTTGGTTGCTCATCGCTGCTAATCCAAGGTCTAGTTTCCGTATTTAAATAAAACGGGGAACTATCAATATCTAATTTAGGATGCGGTTTGGTGACATTAATGGTGGCTGGTAAGACTTTGTGGTGGAGAGCCAAAGCCGTTTTAATCAAACTCGCCGCACCCGCAGCCGCTTTTGTATGTCCAATCTGTGATTTGACAGTGCCGAGGGCAATATGTTGTTTTTTGGAATTGTTTTCGCCAAAAACTTCTTTTATCGATGAAAATTCGGCTGGATCTCCAGCCATAGTGCCAGTGCCGTGTGCTTCAATCAAACCAACACTGGTAGGCGAAAATCCGGCATCTTCGTAAGCACGATGTAAGGCTCTAACTTGACCTTCAGGACGCGGTGCATAGATGCTTTTATAACGGCCATCGCTAGAAGTGCCAATACCTTTAATGACTGCATAGATTCGGTCATTATCTCGCTGGGCATCCTCAAGGCGCTTCAGGACTAACATTCCCACACCTTCACCCAGCATCATCCCATCAGATTCTGCATCAAAAGGTTTGACATTCTCACCTTGGGAAACAGCAGGAGTTTTGCTGAAACACATATAGGCCATAATTGAGTTGTCGGTGTCAACTCCGCCAGTGATCATCATATCGGCTCGATGCTCAATTAGCTCACTAATTGCCATCTTGAGCGCACCCAATGAACTTGCACAGGCGGCATCGACTACACAATTAGTTCCACCCAAATCTAAGCGGTTGGCAATTCTTCCTGTAACTACATTTGCCAGCATACCTGGGAAGGCATTCTCATCCCACTGCACGTATGCGCTTTTGATTTTCTCAATGATTTTTTGTGTATCCTCATCGGATAAACCGCTACCTTTGAGAACTTTTTCCCAAACTGGGTACTGCATTCTCGCAGTCAGTGGAACCGCCAACTGCCTACCTAGCGCTACACCTAAGATTACACCGATGCGATCGCGACTAAACTGCCGAGATTCGCCGTAACCGGCATCTTCCATCGCTGCTTTCGCAACAAGTAAACCTAGCAATTGCGAAATGTCTGTGACTTCTAGGCTGTTAGGTGGCAGGCCAAATTCCATCGGATTGAAATTGACATCCGGGATAAATCCGCCTCTTTTACAGTAGGTTTTATCAAACGCTCTGGGATTAGGATCATAATAATCCTCTACATTCCAACGCGAAGCGGGAATATCAGTAATACAATCAACTTTGTGAATAATTGTTTCCCAATATTCCTGTAAATTTTTCGATTGGGGAAATATAGAAGCCATCCCGATAATGGCAATATCGGTTTTTTGCCGATGTGTATTTATTTCGCTGGTTAGTGGTGCATTTTCAGCCATAACTTTTTTCACCTGTATGAGCTTGATTAGAGCCTGTTCACAATTGCTCACTTCTTCTTGCAACTGTGCCAAAACAGCTTCAATTCTAGAAGCAGCCATGACTTTATCTTTACTATTGGATTTATAAGATGTAGAGATTTTTATAAAAATATTACCTCTACAAAAAAGGTAGATTCGATCAGCTTTTAGACAGAATTAGGGTTATAGATAATGACTGATATGCTTTGAGTTGAAGATTCAAGAGTTATAACCCTGAGTGGAAGAGATTGCAATGGCAATATTCTGAAGTCTAAATGTATAATTCCGACTTCTTTGCTGGACTATTTCACCTATCTGAAAATCTCTTTAAATTAGAGATGATTTCAACGTTAAAACATAAATTATTGATCCAGGGCTATTCCGTTATAGACATAAACTGTCCATAACTCAAGTTTCAGGCTAATAACTATAGTTTGTTAAAACAAACTATAATCTTTTCTCAGCCGTCTTTAGACGAATTTCGCTATTAGACTCAGAATTAATTCTGAGGCGGACTAGATGAGAATAAAATAGCCCTGGTTGTTGATCAGCTTTAGCTTGGATAGTTTCATCCAGAAAACTTATCCTACTCCGTTTTATCCTGTCAACCGTTGCTTGTCCTGAATATTAAACTAGTCGCTTCTCCATTTCAATTGATATGCAACTTACATAAGACGAGATAATTTTTACCACATGAAATATTGTCAAACACAACTTTGTAGGCAACTTCAAATTAGCAGTACTATAGTTTTGGTTACACATTTGCTAGCTAACATCAGGTAAATTATTCAGAATCTACGCATTCAATTATACAGAATCTTCTTCTAGATTAGAATTGTTATCTCCTTTACTTGTTATCGCCTGATGTTTACTTGCTATCGCCTGATGTTGAGCCGCAGCTAATAGCTTTTGTTCAAGTCTACTAATACTAATTCCCAACTCAGAAGCTTTTTTACTTTTCCACTCTTCTAGCTCACAATCATGTTGATTGAGCCATTCACGCACCGCGACGCGGGCCATTTCAGCTTTGCGAAGAGTCTGGCGAGCTGAATGAAAAATCAGTCGCTGGTTATCAAAGCTTGGCAATGAGAGCATGAATCGCTGTAGTTTCATTTTATCTAGGGTCTTTGGAGGGCGATCGCTTTCACTCACATAATTATTAAAACTCATTTCAATTAGTATGTCACATAGTAAAAATACATTTTAGAAATTGCATATAAATTGCATATATCTTCGTTTCAATCATTCTCATTGAATTAAGTAAGTAAATCTGGGTGGAAATTTCTAACTATGTAACGAAAAGTTAAAACTGATAGTAAGAGTTAAATTTAATACGTTATACACTGTGCTTTCCACTTTCTTCCCTTGCTTTAATTCCATTGATTATGGCATAAGCAAGGTATAACTCGCCGTCAAACATTGTCCTGATAGTTCATCTTTTTTAATATGTTGCCACTCCAATTCAATTTTTCGTCATTCATGTAAGACTTCTTTTATAGTTTGAGGAATCTAGTTAAAGTGAGCAGCTATTTTTTCTACGTATCAGGCATGTGAATTTTATCTTCAAATGTTTACTATGCCTAGAGTGATAGAAGAAGGTTAAGTGCTAATAAAAAGCATTAATTGCTCAACCAAGTTAGACTGTATGTAATTTATTTGCGTATTAAAAGACACAGGCAATCATGTTTTTACAAAGATTGGGTATCTGTGAATTGCTGCTATAGCTTTTACATCTATCCACAAGTTGATTTATTTGTTTAATAAATTATGCATTAATCAATAAGCTAATTTTTTAAAAAGTTATTAGTGTAAAAAAATTCATTTGCTACAATGTCACAATAGCCACTAGTAGCTATATCTAAGGAATGAAAAACTCTAGTTAACAAAAAATCACTCGCAAACCAAAGACTTATTTCGATACGCTGAATAATACCAAGGATATAACAATGTTGAAAAGTGATAAAGAATTACAAACATTATTTATGATTTATTCCGAAAATGTTGCTAGCTATTTATCATCAACAATGTTGCATGTGGGTTGCAATTGAGTATCATTCCGTTTATCGTAAGTGATTAAATGATGTAATTCAATACTGTTTGTTTAAGAATGTCTAGAGATAGATCAATAGGGAGAAGATAAATATAAATTCACCTGATTTGCTGGTTCCTCTATATATTCATAAACGCACAGCATGACAATGCAATTTAATGCGATGACCCGTGTTGTATGAAGCGTTCTGCATAATTTTACTGTCACGAAAATATAAGGGCTTGCTGGCATGAGACTATCTGAGCTAGATCCACTCATACCGCTAATTAAGTTAAGAGAAGAACTCCTGAAGTTACCAAAAGGCTACTCGTTTTTTGAAGAGGAACTAGTAGATTTTTTATCCAGACGAAGATGGCCAGAAAGTAATCGCCGCATTGATCGGACAACTTTCTGGCGATGGAGAAATGACAATGGCATTGAGCATCAAAAAGTATTTAGTCGTTTGGATATTTTGAAGCTCTGCCAAATTTGCGACCACTATCGCATAGATGGAACTCGCAGCGAATACTTGGCGATCGTTAAAACTAAAAAAGAGGTAGTGCTAAACAAATAGAGCTATCTCTGATTAGATGCATAAAGTACCAAATGACTCTACCGAAAGTTGATTAAGTAGTCATTGGTCATTGGTGCATACCCCGTTCCTTGTGGGTGGAAAAACTTTGTCTTTCATCGGACTAATTCAAACCACCTTCAGGAGTGGGTGTGATTTCTCTTGGACTAATAACTAATGATTAGTGACTCTGCACAGTGGTTTGATTCTACTAATAGATTGATGAATCAATACCCTTAGTGTTAGTGATATCTGGCTTCGGAAGAACCCCTCAACCCCCCTTTTGAAGGGGGGCTTCATTCCCTCATTAAAATTATGGTACAAAAACAAAAACAGTCATTCATAAAACCATTCATCAAACCTGTAGGTTGGTGGCCGGTCATGTTAGCAACTACTATGGCTGTAGCGACTGGTGCTGTTACTTTCTATACCTTTTCACGATTTCAGTTGTCCTCAAAAGTTGAGCCTTTAGCTACCCCAAATAGTTCTCCTAAAATGACTGCTATTGCTGCTTTAGGACGTTTAGAACCTCAAGGAGAAGTTATTCGTCTGTCGGCCCCAGAATCCCAAGGGGGTGTAAGGGTCACAAAACTCATGGTAAATAAAGGAGATAGGGTACGACAGGGGCAAGTAGTTGCAATTCTAGACAGTTATTTTCCTCGTCTTGCAGCCCTAGAAAAAGCCCAGCAACAAGTCCTAGTTGCCCAAGCTAGTCTCAACCAGGTAAAAGCTGGTGCAAAAGCTGGAGATATCTCTGCACAAAAAGCAACCATTGCTCGTTTAGAAGCTGAGTTGCGTGGAGAAACCTCTGCACAACAAGCAACGATCGCTCGTTTAGAGGCTGAGTGGCAAAATGCTGAAAGCGAAAATCAGCGATATCAACAGTTATACAAAGACGGGGCGATTTCAGCTTCCGACGCAGATACTAAACGTTTGCGAGTAGATACAGTTCAACAGCAACTCAATGAAGCTAGGGCTTCTCTCAACCGCACTGTAGAAACTCTGCAAAAGCAGTTAACTGAGGCCAAAGCCAGACTCAAAAGTATTGCTGAGATTCGTCCTACCGATATAGCAGCAGCCCAAGCTGATGTCGAAAGTGCAGTAGCCTCAGTTAACCAGGCTAAGGCAGAGTGGGATTTAAGTATTGTGCGATCGCCTATAACCGGGCAAATCATGAAAATTAATGCTTGGCCTGGAGAAGTTATCGGCAATACAGGAATAGCTGATTTAGGTCGTACACAACAAATGTATGTGGTAGCAGAAGTCTATGAAACTGATATTAAAAAAGTGCGTCTAGGTCAGTCGGCCATTATTACTAGCGATGCTTTGCCAGGGAAATTACGAGGAAAAGTCGCAGATATTGGTTTGCAAATTGGCAAACAAAATATCTTTAATAGCAATCCTCAAGCAGATACTGACAACAAAATAGTTGATGTAAAAATTCGTATTGACAATATGGAAGACAACCAGCAAATTGCTGGCTTGACTGATTTACAGGTGGAGGTAATGATTGATATTTAGTACTTCTCAATAGAGCTTTTTTAACTCACAAAATCTTCCTAAATTGCCTAAGATTAATTTGTAATTAGGATACGCTAAAAAATCTTGATTTAAACAAAGCACTTTTCCTCAATTTAGTCTAATTTCTATCCTTGAGGTTTACCAAATGATTCTCAATATCCCCTTAGCTTGGCTACAATTAGCTCGACAAAAGATTCGCTTTCTTGTAGCTTTAGCTGGAATTGCTTTTGTTGCAGTTCTAATGTTTATGCAAATTGGTTTCCAAGCTGCCCTCTATGATAGTGCTACCCAGTTGCATAAAAATCTAGAAGGGGACTTATTTTTAATTAGTGCCCAATATAAATCTCTAACATCAAACCAAAGCTTTTTTCGTTCAAATTTATATCAGGTATTAGGTTTTGATAGTGTAGAATCAGTTAGCCCTTTATATGTACAATTCGCTAAGTTTAAAAACCCCAATAATGGTCTAAAGTTTCCACTATACGTGCTTGGATTTGATCCAGTTAGATCAATTTTTAAGTTTCCAAATATTGAAGAGAAACTTAATCTAATCAGAATCCCTAACGTCGTTTTATTTGACCGCGATTCTCGACCAGAATTTGGTGCGATCGCTAAAGATTTTGAGCAAGGAAAAGATATAAAAGTTGAAATATTTAGCTATACCGGATTAGTTGGTTACAGAGTTAAAATTGGTGGTTTATTTAAACTAGGGCCTTCTTTTGGTGTTGATGGAAATTTAATCGTTAGTTCTTCAACTTTTCTGCGAATATTTCAAGATCGTCCGGTACAAAAAATAGATATAGGATTAATTAAACTCAAACCTGGTGCCAACCCCCAAAAAGTTTTAGCAGATTTATCAGCCAAGTTACCCAAAGATGTAAGAGTTATTACCCGCAAAGACTTTATTGCTTTGGAAAAAGCCTATTGGTCTCTTAGAACACCTATTGGGTTCGTGTTTAATTTGATGGTGTTAATGGGGTTTGTTGTTGGTGTAATCGTTGTTTATCAAATACTTTATAGTAATATTTCTAGTCATTTAACTGAATATGCAACTTTAAAAGCAATGGGATTCAAAAATAAATACTTATTAAGTGTAGTTTTTCAACAAGCTTTAATTTTAGCATCTCTAGGTTATGTTCCGGGTTTGGCTATATCTATAGCCCTATATGATGTATCAAAAAATGCTACTAAATTACCAGTTATCATGACTACAGATAAAGCCATCTTAGTATTAATTTCAGCAACATTAATGTGTTTAACTTCAGGGTTCTTATCTACAAATAAACTCCGAAATGTAGATCCAGCAGATATTTTCTAGATTAAATCTAGTGTATAAATAAAATGCTTAAACAAAAATTCATTGTCACCATAGAAAATCTTAATCACTACTTCGGCGATAAAAAAATACGAAGTCAGGTATTATCTGATATTAATTTTAATATCAATTATGGAGAAATTGTGATTATGACTGGGCCATCAGGTTCAGGAAAAACAACTTTACTGACTTTAATTGGTGGGTTACGTTCTGTCCAAGAAGGAAGTTTGAAATTTATCGGTCAGGAGCTTTCTGGAGCTACTAATCAGCAATTAGTTCAAGTACGTCGGCATATTGGCTATATTTTTCAAGCTCACAACTTGCTAGATTTCTTAACAGCGAGACAGAATGTTCAAATGTCACTTGAATTACACAAAAACATTTCTGAATTGGAAGCTCGCAAAAAATCAGAAGCGATACTCAGTGCTGTAAAATTGGAGAATAGAGTAAATTATTATCCGTCTGATCTTTCTGGAGGACAAAAACAACGGGTAGCTATTGCTCGTGCTTTAGTAAGTCATCCCAAATTAGTTTTAGCTGATGAACCGACAGCAGCTTTAGACAGTAAGACAGGCCGAGATGTTGTCACCTTGATGCAGCAACTAGCTAAAGAACAGAATTGTGCTATTTTAATGGTCACTCACGACAATAGAATTTTAGATATTGCAGATCGCATAATTCATATGGAAGATGGTTATCTGGTCAAAGAAGTTTCGTGATAATTAAACGAACACATGAGCTAATTGCTAAATCATTTACTGTTTTTATCTACAATAAAAAAAGAAAAGCCGTAGAAATTTTAAATATTTTACGGCTTTTTAGTGTGGTGTAAGGAGACTTGATTTAAGAGGTTGTTTGAAAAGTCCTTTTGTCGGTATCAAAAGTTTTAGATCCCCCTAAATCCCCCTTAAAAAGGGGGACTTTGACTCCAGTTCCCCCCTTTTTAAGCTATCCATTACCCGGATCTTTCTCAACAAAACGTAAAAATACTTAAATAAAGCCGAAAAGGTTGATAGATATAGTTTTGAGGAGGAGAAAACAGAGGGGAATGAAAAATGGAAAGGTGGGCAGCATCGGAATTGAGGTATGTAAATTTGGGAGATGCGCGCAGAAACAAGCGCCTAATCAAGCTAGTAGAAGACTTGGCAGCACAACCAACAAGTAGTGTACCGCAAGCATGTGGGACTCTAGCAGCAACAACAGCAGCATACGATTTATGGAGTTCGCCGTATATAAAAGCAGCAGATATCAGTCATGGACATAGTAAAAGTACAGTCGAAAGGGCAAAAGCAGAGGAAATAGTCTTAGCCATACAGGACACAACAAATATGGATGTAACAAGTCATCCAGAGACAAAAGGAATAGGATATTTAGATCATAAAAAAAGTTTTGGATTAAAAGTACATTCAACATTAATAGCGAGCATAAAAGGAGTGCCTCTGGGAATAATAGACCAACAAATATGGGTGAGAGATATAGAAGATTTAGGGATAGCAAAAAAACGCCGTCAGAGACAAACACAAGAAAAAGAAAGCCAACGCTGGTTAGACGGATTAGAACGAACAAACACATTGTTAGCCAAGAAAACAAAAATTATAACGGTAGCAGATTCAGAAGCAGATATATTTGATTTATTTCACCAAGAAAGACCAGATAATTGCCATTTACTCATCCGGGGAACTCACAATAGGAGAGTCAACCATACAGCGAATTATCTACATGAAGCAATTCGCTCAAGTGCAGTGCGTGGAAAGATTGAAGTCTCAGTAAAACGTAATCCAGAAAGACCAGCCCGGATAGCAAAACTAACAATTAGATACGAAACGATAGAAATCGAGGTACCCAGAAATAAAATTGGGCGTTCGCAAATAAAGCCAGTCAAACTACAGGTAATTTTAGCAGAGGAAGAAAACCCACCATCAGGTATAACAGCAATTAGTTGGTTATTGTTAACAACACTGGAAATCAATAGTGTGAAAGATGCAGCACGCTGTATCGAATGGTATACATACCGTTGGTTAATCGAACGTTATCACTATACCTTGAAAAGTGGTTGCAGAATCGAAGAATTACAACTTGAAACCGCCAGAAGACTGGAAATGGCATTAGCAACATATTCCATTGTGGCATGGCGATTGTTATGGCTCACTTACGAAGCTAGGCAAAATCCAGATATCTGTTGTGAGACTGTTTTAAATACTGTCGAATGGCAATCTTTATGTGTCACTGTCAGCAAAAACCCCATTCCACCCAAGATACCACCGACATTAAGAGCAGCAGTACGTATGATTGCTAGCCTCGGTGGTTTTCTTGGTCGTAAAGGTGATGGAGAACCTGGCGTGAAAACTATTTGGAAAGGGTTACGGCGATTACATGATATCGCTGCTACTTGGAAATTAGCCCATCAATGCTAACACTCATACTTTCTGCTGTTTGTCTAGTCCTCCTATTGTCATCCAGCAATTCCAATCCTGTTGAGAATTAGCTTTTAGCTTTTGTTAAGAAAGATGTGACTAATGGATAGCTTTTTAAGGGGGGTTAGGGGGGATCAAAAGTGCCTAAAGTTACAGAGAGAAACTTTTCAAACATCCTCTAAGTAGGCTCATAAATCTATCTGACTATTCGTGAGACATAAATAACGACACTGATTTAATTGCGTTAGCGGAGCGGGGCGTTAGCCCATTGCGAATTCACAATTGCGAATTGCTTTGACTCCTAGTTTCTATTTATTGCTAACTTCTAAAGGCAAGAAAATCGTCAAAACTTCCCCATAGTGTGGACGCTGGCGTACAATCAGTTTGCCACCGATCGCCTGGAATAAATGTTTGGTTGCGGCGATATTCAAACTAATCGTACCCGTTTCTGGTTGGAACATCAGCAGTTGACCAAGGGCTTTGCGAATTGGTGGTGTTGCAGGTGTGGCGGCTTTATTTGAATCTTTGCACCCAAATTGGGGCGATAATTGTAACTTAAGTTGATCTCCAGCCGGGATAACTTGTACCTGAATATGGCTACCTGCGGGTAAACTGCGAGTAAAATTTTCCATCAAACCAGTAAGTACCTGATCCAGCATGGTGGGATTGCTCACCACTGTTGGTAGTTGCTGGGGTAAAACAACATTTAAAGTTAAGTTCCGCCGATGTGCTGCTTGTTCCCAACGGGGAATACTTTGCTGCAACACTTGATCTAAAGACATCGGCGTGAGTTGAGTTTTTGAGGATTTTGCTGAGGTAGTAGTTTCCAGTTCTGCTGCCTTAAACAGCAACTCCATGCGATCAATTTGCTCGGTACACTCATGATCGATAACTTTTAAGCGATTGATCACGCTAGCATCTAAGTCTCGCCGTTTCAGCAGCAGACGAGTCATAGTGCGAATCGTGGTTAAAGGTGTGCGGACTTCGTGAGCAAAAGCTTGGAGCAATTCTACATCAGGATTTGGGGATTGGGTATGGGGGATTGGGCATTGGGCGTTGGGAATTGGGCATGGGTTATTCTCCTTGTCCCCAGTTCCTAGTAAAGAGTCTCTAGTCTCTTCTGCTTCTGTTACTTCTTGAAGCAACAACTGGCTAAACTCAATCATAATTCGGTAGTCTGGTGCTACCGGAGAATACTGTTCTACCAATGCATCCAGGCGGGCAAAGAACTCTGGATTAGCTAGCATTACCCTTGCCCCTAGCGATCGCCAAGCTTGCTGTACTACCTCTGGCTCAAAAGAAAATGAAAAGGTTTTTTTACCGTTTTTGTGGGTTGCTAAAACCAGCACTAATCTAAATTTATCTGTAAAAACTAAGCAAAATTGTTCCGTACCGAGTGGATCAGCAGGTAGTAAGGGAAGTACCGATTCATGAGGAGCAATTTCTTCATTTACAAATTCGTTGGCGTAGTCCAACCCAGGCATCGCACACGGCATCTGAAATGGCATCAGCGCCAAGGGGTTGAATGGTTTTGCGGTAAAAGTTACTGTTTCTAAGCTTTGAGTCAGTTTTGGCTGACTAAATAAGGGTGCGGGTGCAGCTAAAACTAATCCTTGGGTTGTGTCAACCGAGGCAGTTGCTAAAGTCTTTAATAGCAAATGTTCTGTCGCTGCTAGGCTGACACGCCACTGCCGCTCTGCTTTGGCAGGTGAACATTCAGCTATACTTGATTGATTTTCAGCCAAGATTTCGCTCAGGCTTGGCAATATCCATTTGTACACAGGCTTTCACCCCTTAATTCAAGAGCGACTAACAGCGTCTAGGGTAGACATTTCACTACTACTTAAGAGGTTATAGCCATTTGTGTACTGGTGACAGTGGTAGAACCGAACAATTCGGGCGCAATTTCCGCTATTTGGCGATGTCTACGACGGGCTACGCCTAGGCTGTTGACTTTGATGAGATTTACCCATTTTTTATTCATACAGTTTTGGTGTCATCATTGGTGAACCAAATTAAATAAGTAATGAGTAATGAGTAATGAGTAATGGGTATTTACTCATTTATGTTCAAAATGACTTTCCCTACCCTCAAATTGATCTCCTCACCGACCTAAAGGCGCTCTTAAGAAGGAGTAATGAGTAATAAGTAATGAGTAAATACCCATTTTTCATCCACTCATTACTCCTTACTCATTACTCATTACTTTAAAACCTTGCGTGAAGCACGGGGTTTCAGACCCAATTCTTTGGTGATGGGATATTTTTTATTGAAAGTCCCTGTTTCGGCGATGTACGTAGGGATAGCCGATCATAGACATTGCATTTTTTGAGTAGATTAACAATGAACTATCTTAAAAGCACTTTATGACTTCTTTTGATTCAGTTGAAGATTTGGTACTAGTTGCTGGTGCTACTGGTGGAGTAGGGCAACTGGTGGTAGGCAAGCTGTTGGAGAAAGGCGTGAAAGTTCGTGTCCTGACACGCAATGCCGCCAAAGCTGAAGAGATGTTTAACCAAAGAGTGCAAATTGCCGTTGGTGACATCCGCCAGCCAGCTACACTGCCAGCCGCAATGCCAGATGTCACCCACATCATAAATTGTACTGGAACCACTGCCTTTCCCTCTGAGCGATGGGAATTTGAGCAATCCCCGAACTTGCTTGAATGGGGCATCACTTTCCTTAACCCCAAATCTAGTCAAGCAAAAGCAAAGAATAGTCCAGAAAAGGTCGATGCCCAAGGTGTAAGCAATCTAGTAGCAGCAGCACCCCGGAATTTGAAGCGATTCGTTTTCGTCTCTTCCTGTGGAATTCTCCGTAAAAATCAGTTTCCTTTTAGTATTCTTAATGCCTTTGGTGTGTTGGATGCCAAACAAAAGGGCGAAGAGTCCATTATTAATTCAGGATTACCCTACACCATTATCCGCCCAGGACGCCTCATTGACGGCCCCTATACCTCATACGACCTCAACACTCTCCTTAAGGCAAAAACAGGCGGTAAATATGGTGTGGTCGTAGGTACTGGGGATACACTTTCGGGTGATACCAGCCGGATTGATGTAGCAAATGCTTGTGTGGAATGCCTTTCTTACCCAAGTAGTTCTAGGAAAATTTTTGAAATAGTCAACCAAGGACAAAGACCGCCTGTAATTGATTGGGAAACTCTTTTTTCTTTACTCTGAGTAACTGCTAAGTGCTGAGTGTCATATTTTATTCAATGCCCCATGCTCTATGTCTGATGCCCAATCCTCAGTGTTTCTGTAGTTTATTACCTCTAAAGACGGCAAACACCACTCGGACGTTACGGTTCACCCTAATTGCTGAAAGTATTAATTCTCATACATTAGACAGAGTGAAGACAAATAAATCCATGAACCAGCTAAAAACACAATTTAGTTAGTTTAACCGTCCTAAGCAAGGTTCGGGAAACCACCCTTCATGGACTGGCTACCACTAAGGTTCAGTATATATATCAGCATTAGTCTGGAGTTTTAACCCCAGGAAGGCCGAATCAAAGGTATTCATGCTGAACTGGCTGATTTCTTGACCCTGTTGGTTGAAAATTTAGTGCTTTATATTCTCATTCATTCATTTGTAGTTATACGGAGCCAGCACCTAAAATGGCAAAAGTAGTTGGAATTGACTTAGGAACAACGAACTCCTGCGTGGCAGTGATGGAAGGTGGTAAACCCACGGTAATTGCTAATGCTGAAGGTTTTCGGACAACACCCTCAGTAGTGGCATTTGCTAAAAATGGCGATAACTTGGTTGGTCAAATCGCCAAACGCCAAGCGGTGATGAACACAGAAAATACGTTTTACTCAGTTAAACGCTTCATCGGACGCCGCTACGACGAAGTGAGTAACGAAGCTACGGAAGTTTCTTACAAAGTCCTCAGCAATAACGGCAATGTCAAATTAGATTGTCCAATCGCTGGTAAAGCATTTGCTCCTGAAGAAATTTCTGCAAAAGTTCTTCGCAAACTAGTTGAAGATGCCAGCAAATACTTGGGCGAAACCGTAACCCAAGCTGTAATCACCGTTCCGGCATACTTCAACGACTCCCAACGGCAAGCGACAAAAGACGCTGGTAAAATTGCCGGGATTGAAGTTCTACGAATTATCAACGAGCCTACAGCTGCATCTTTGGCTTATGGGTTTGACAAGAAGAGTAACGAAACCATTCTCGTGTTTGACTTGGGTGGTGGTACCTTCGACGTATCCGTACTGGAAGTAGGAGATGGAGTTTTTGAAGTACTAGCCACATCTGGTGATACCCACCTTGGCGGTGATGACTTCGATAAAAAAATAGTTGACTTCTTAGCTGATAAGTTCAAGAAAGCCGAAGGTATTGACCTCCGGAAAGACAAACAAGCTTTACAACGTCTGACTGAAGCCGCAGAAAAAGCCAAAATTGAGCTTTCTAGCGTTACCCAAGCAGAAATTAACCTGCCATTTATCACCGCAACCCAGGATGGCCCCAAGCACCTGGACACAACTCTGACTCGCGCTCAGTTTGAAGAACTTTGCTCTGACTTAATCGACCGTTGTCGTGTTCCTGTGGAAAACGCCCTTCGGGATGCCAAGTTAAACAAAGGCGATATTGATGAAGTGGTATTAGTTGGTGGTTCTACCCGCATTCCTGCTGTACAGCAGATTGTGAAGCAGGTATTGGGTAAAGACCCCAACCAAAGCGTGAACCCTGATGAAGTCGTAGCAGTTGGTGCAGCTATTCAAGCCGGGGTACTGGCTGGTGATGTAACTGGCATCTTGCTGTTAGACGTGACACCGCTATCTTTGGGTGTGGAAACATTGGGCGGCGTGATGACCAAAATTATCCCTCGCAACACCACAATTCCCACCAAAAAATCCGAAGTTTTCTCCACCGCTGTAGATGGTCAAACCAACGTAGAAATTCACGTTCTGCAAGGTGAACGCGAATTCTCTAACGATAATAAGAGCTTGGGAACCTTCCGCCTTGATGGTATTCCTCCTGCACCACGTGGCGTCCCTCAAATTGAAGTGGTCTTCGATATTGACGCTAATGGTATTCTTAACGTCACTGCTAAGGACAAAGGCACTGGTAAAGAACAGTCCATCAGCATAACTGGCGCTTCCACCCTGGATAAAAATGACGTTGACCGGATGGTGAGAGAAGCTGAACAGAACGCTTCATCTGACAAAGAACGGCGTGAAAAGATTGAACGCAAGAACCAAGCCGATTCTTTGGCATACCAAGCTGAAAAGCAGTTACAAGAATTGGGCGATAAAGTTCCGGATGCTGACAAGACTAAAGTTGAAGGTTTAGTGAAAGAACTGCGGGAAGCAGTTGCGAAAGAAGACGATGAGCAAATCAAGAAGCTCACCCCAGAATTGCAACAAGCGCTATTCGCTGTTGGTAGCAACATCTATCAACAAGCTGGTGGCGGTGCTGCACCTGGTGCTGAACCTCAAGATAGCGGTTCTACATCTAGCTCTGGTAGCGGCGATGATGTGATTGACGCTGATTTTACAGAGAGCAAATAATTCCCCTACTTCTTTTGGGAAGATTATCTTGTTCCACCTCATATTACCCACTCAGGCAAATCCCTGAGTGGGGATTTTTTTTAAAGGATGTTAGGAGAGACGCGATAAATCGCGTCTGTACAAGAATTAGGAGTTATATAAAGTCGTTAATCCTTTATGCCATATCCACAAGCACCTTGGACACTTCACGGTTATGCTATCCAAACTCTGCATTTGGTAAATATTGACCAAGTGCGCCCTTTGATTCCCTTAGAGTTAGAAATTATTTCTGTATGGCCTGGTAAAACCCTTGCTAGCGTGTATTTATCTAATTACGGGTCAGGCTCGGTGCTGGAGTATAGTGAGTTAATTGTTGTCCCAGCTTTGGTTAATTACCAGAGAAAAATCGGCGCTTGGATTTCTCACATTTATGTAGATAATGCTGATTCGGTGGCTGGTGGTCGAGAAATTTGGGGACTACCAAAGGAACTAGCTGAGTTTACCTGGGAACAAGGAAAGTATGTTAGTGTGCATCAGGAAAACCGGAAGCTGTGTAGTCTTAAGTACAATCAACAAAGTCTGGCATGGAGACAGAGGCTAAGTGTCTCTAGTTTCAGCGCCAAGGATGCTGATTTGCTGATATTCCCTGCTGAATTTGAGTCTGTGTTGGGTTTGATTGGTTCTAAGCTAGAAATCCCCGCCGAAAGTCCTTTTTCTGAAATGGGTTTAGGTCAACCTTGGTTAACTGTGCGTTGTGAGCAGATGAATCTGCGGGTTGATGCCCCAAAAGTGATAGGTCAATCAATTTTGGATTTTAGATTTTAGATTAACCCATGCCTAAAGGTATAGGAATCCGCTTTGATTTCTGAACTGATTTGCGTAGGCAGGCAATAGGCAATAGGCAATAGGAAAGAAGGCTTCTTAGTTGTACTGAGTTTTTTCAGATATCAAATATGAGTCCTATAGTTGCTTTGTAACGAGCGTTAAATTTGACAGGAAGGCAATGTCTAATATCAAGTTGCTTTTAATATATTCAGAGGATGTTTTAAAAGTGGGGGACTATTGTAAGAAAGCTCACAAGGCTTATGCTGAGATTTGTAGATAACAGCACCTTATGAGCGAATGATTAAAGCATACCGTAGCAATTTGACATGGGAACAGTGGGAATTAATTTCAGACCTGTTCCCAGAAGAAAAGCTGGGTGGTCGTCCACGGAAATTAGCATTATTTGCAGTGGTGAATGCGATTCTTTATGTTCTGTGTGAGGGGTGTACATGGCGAGGCTTACCTGGGGATTTTCCCACATGGTCAACAGTTTATGGTTATTTCTGGAGATGGAGTAAAGATGGTACATGGTTGAAAGTCCACGACCAACTCTATAGATGGGTGAGGGCAGACGCTCTGCGTGAACCTAGCCCATCAGAAGCCGCAGTTGATAGCCAATCAGTGGAAACGGCAACGATGATATCTATCGAAGTGGGCTATGACGCAGGAAAAAAGATACATGGACGCAAACGACATCTGAGCGTAGATATGTTAGGGCTAGTTTTAAGGGTTTTGGTTACTGCTGCTAGTGTTCCAGAACGTGAGGGAGGTAAGAAAGTCCTACAACAAGTTCATCAAATGGGGTATAAGGTCAAACGCTTAAATACAATTTGGATGGATGGAGGATATCGAGGAGAAGATTTTATGCACTGGGTAATGGATATGTTTCGGTGGATTGTTGAAATCGTTCTCAGACCCTTGGAGAAGAAAGGTTTTGTTTTATTACCAAAACGGTGGGTGGTGGAAAGAACATTTGGATGGCTTAACTGGTGTCGGCGGTTGAGTAAGGATTATGAACGGCTTCCCCAGACTTCAGAGACTTTCATCTATATAGCAATGATTCGTATTATGGTCAGACGACTAGCATAATTTTTGACTAGCTTTGACTTTTAAAACATCCTCTCAGGGCATAATCCGGAATGCGGTACTTTTATTTTGTAGCTATATCTATACCTAAAAAAGTAAACATAAGTTGGTCACTTTAAACTATAAGGGACAGATTAGATGGATTATCTCGTGCAATATTTAGCTATTTTTTAAATTTAAATGTTTACTTAATTAGCAAGCTTGAGAAAACGACACAATTAACAAATTTTCCCTACTGTTAATCAATAGTAGGGTTTTTATTGGAAATTACAAGATTTCTGAATTTTCTTCTAATAAATTGATATCTAATCTTAAGCTTGGGATAATTCTGAAAGTTTCCTAAGTTCCCAACATCTGTAAGTTATGCAAAGTGGCATAAAGCCCTCCTTCTCGCAATAATTGATCATGGCTTCCCTGTTCGATTAATTCGCCACGCTTCAGAACAAAAATCCGGTCTACATTGCGAATCGTAGACAGGCGGTGAGCGATAATAATGGCGGTACGTCTGAGCAAAAGCTGGTTTAATGCCTCTTGAACTAAAGCTTCTGTGCCAACATCCAAACTAGCGGTAGCCTCATCTAGTACCAAAATTTGGGGACTGCGAATGGCAGCTCGTGCAAAGGCTAAAAGTTGCTTTTGACCACTAGAAATATTTGTCCCCCGTTCTCGCAGTTGAGTATCATAGCCTTGGGGTAGTTCTTCTATAAACTGGGCAATGTTGGTTTCTTCTGCTGCTTGTTGAATCTGTTCAATGGTATAGCCATCTCCTAAAGAAATGTTGCTTTTAACATCGCCAGCAAACAAAAAGCCTTCTTGTAAAATTACTGCCATGTAGCGCCGCAGTTCTGCTTGTGGCACTTCCCGAATATCGACGCCATCAATGAGAATGCGTCCTTGGGTGGGTTCGTAGAGGCGGCACAAAAGCCGGATAATCGAAGTCTTACCCGCACCTGTAGGGCCGACTAATGCCACTCTTTCACCAGGATTAATGGTGAAATCTAAGTCTTTAATTACGTAATCATCATTTTTGTAAGCAAACCAGACGTGATCGAAGCGAATTTCTCCTAGTTCTGGCGGGGAAGTGAGGTCTGGGGATTCTAGATTTGCCAGGATCTCGTCTATGTAGCCAAATTTCGCATCAAATATTGAGAAGCGGACATTGGCGCGATCGCGGATTTCTATCGGTTCATCTAATATATCGCCTACGCGCTCAATGGCAGTAAAACCAGCTTGAATTACTGTAAATTTTTCCGCAAAATCCCTTAAAGGGTCAAATAATTGCTGGGCATACAAGATAAATGCAGCTAATGTCCCGAAAGTCAACCTTTCTCCCAAGAGTAACCAACCACCCATCAACAAAACACCTGCGATCGCAATCAGTCCAATCCATTCCAAGGTTGCTGAAATAAATGAATCATAAAAGATGGTTTGATCCATTTGCTGAGTGTAGCGGCTGTTTGTGGCGCGAAACAATTCGGCATTAAATTTTTCCCTGCGGAACAACTGCACTACATTAATGCCAAGAACATTTTCTTGTAGCTGTGAGTTCAATATAGAAAGTTCTTCCCGCCCTTTGTAATTGGCTTTGCGGTACTGTTGCTGGATGTAAACAATTACCCAGGTAACTGGTAATAACATCACTAGCAGCAAGCAGGTAAGTTGCCATTGGATGGAAAACATTAAACCTAAAATCACCAGCATCGAAAACAAATTGGATACAATGCCAATTGCCCCAGTAGAAAAGACATCGCCTAACACTTCCACATCGCTGGTGATTCTGGTGATTAATTTACCTACGGGCGTGCGGTCAAAAAACCGTACTGCTAGAGATGTGACGTGCTGGAATAAGTCTTGGCGAATTGCTGCGGTGATTTGTTGCCCTAGCTTCTGTACTATGTAACCTTGGAAACCTGTCAAAATCAATCGGATTGCGATCGCAATTACCAATAATCCCTCCAGGATATTTAGCCCTTGAGATAAGGGGCGATTCCTGAGAAATTCGTAAGTGCTAGGTTCATTGCGAATCAGAGAGATTACTTGGCCAATCAACAGCGGTTGTATGGCATTAGCTAGCGCGATCGGTACGAGTAAGCACATTGACAGCGCCAATAGTCGTCCACTACGACGGGCATAGGGCACTAAACGCAAAAACAACCGCCAGTCATTCTCACGCCGTCGGTCTTGGGTATAAGATTTTTTGAGAGATTGGTAGATGCTCATAGTAAGAGCATTATATTTAATGTTTGGAAAAAAACACGCTTGTTTAAAGTAGTGTTTGTCTTGCTACCCCGATACCATGCCTGAGATAGAAACCGCAAGATTGCTACTAAGACCCTATACTCCTCAAGATTTAGATGAACTAGCTTCCATTTTGACTAACCCAGAAGTTATGAGATATTCACCTAGAGGGCCTATACCTAAAGATCAGGTCAAAGAAGCCCTGTACAAGTATTAAACCGGAAAGCCTACCATTCACAATTGGAATCTAAATATTTTGTAGGAACGTATAGTTGCGCGCTCTTACTAGATTATTTGTATTAATTGCTTCATATATATCTTTGTAAGTATGGAATAATACCATACTTCTCTGTTTACGTCTTATATCTAAAGATAGAAGATAAAGGTTAAAATTTGGGAAACCTAAGAGGGGTTCATTCCCATAGAGATGTCCTGCCTATTTATCGCAGAGTGCAACTGAGGTCAGATGACGCAACCTTTAAATCAAGTCAAAGAGTGGGAACAACGTCGTGATGAAGCAAACCACTACTATCAGCGAGGGAAATTTCAAGAGTATCTGGATCTGGCTACCAAGAATTTACACTTGGCTAGAGCAATTCCAGACCGAGCCAGAGAAGGTTATACATTAAATGACCTTGGTTTAGCCCACCTCAGTTGCTGGCAACCTCAAAGAGCATTAGAGCGCTTTCATCAGGCGCTTTCGGTTGCTAATGAAATTGGCAACGCGCCAGCACAAGCAACTGCACTTAGCAATTTGGGTTCTACCTACAGCCGTCTTGGACGCTTTTCGCAAGCGTTGGAATATTTTGACAAATCACTACCAATCTTTAGGCGATTGCAAGATTCTCAAGGAGAAATTTCTACTCTCAATGATGTGGCGCTAATCTATACGCGGTTGGGAGAACCGAAACGGGCGCTGTTGCTACAACATCAAATTTTGAGGATGCGGCGATTGTTAGGTGACTTTTCTGGTGAGGCAACAACCCTAAATGGCATTGGGT
This sequence comes from Nostoc sp. CALU 1950, assembly GCF_051172895.1. Taxonomy (NCBI): domain Bacteria; kingdom Bacillati; phylum Cyanobacteriota; class Cyanophyceae; order Nostocales; family Nostocaceae; genus Nostoc; species Nostoc sp. CALU 1950. The sequence goes on from NZ_JBDNJQ010000106.1 coordinate 21,630, forward strand.
TTGCTTACAATGTCTTAGGCAAGTTTGAGCAAGCGCTAGAATTTTTTGAAGCAGCACTTCCAATTCAACGAGCTGTCAAGAATTTGCTCACAGAAGCAACCACCTTAAACAACATTGCTTCTGTCTATCATGATTTAGGAAAACCCAAACAAGCGCTGTTACTTTACTATCAAGTTCTTTTGACACGTCAGGCAATTGGCGATCGCTCTGGCGAGGCAACAACCCTCCACAACATTGGTTTTACCTACAGCTCCCTGGCCCAGCACCGCCAAGCCATGAAGTTCTACAAACAAGCCATGACAATTTATCAACAGCTGGGCGATTCTCTTGGAGAAATTTCAACCTTACTGAATATGGGAACCCTTTACGCCACAACCAAACGCAAAAAGTTGGCGCGATCGTGTTACCAAAATGCCCAAGAGTTAGCAGAGCAAATCGAACATCAGCCACTCCTGGAAAAAGTACAGCAGTTCATAGATTCTCTGTAGCTTTACAAGGGCAGTTTTTAATGAACTTTGGGGGTTTAAGTCCTAGCCTTTGAAGGACAGTGCGTTTTGTGTCGAGGTCTAAATCCCTGTCACAAAACGTAATTGCTCTCTTCTCTACGAGACGCTCCGCGAACGTAGCGGTAGCAAGTCCGCGTACCCCTACGGGGAAGCAAGCTACGCTTTTAGCGCGTCTCGTAGAGAGCGTCATTGCGAATTGCGAATTGCGAATTGGTTTAACCTGCGTGTCCCCGCGTCCTAAAAAGTTTGCAACTTGGCATAACTCTAAGTAATAGGATAGAACCTAGCGCTCTCAACATAACAAAGAGATGAACGTTTCTATCCGATTACTCCAAGAGAATGAGTTAGCTGCGGCTGACCATATTTTTCGCCTGGCCTTTGGCACTTTGTTAGGATTACCTGAACCAACCGAGTTTTATGGGGATGCTGCTTACATACACCATCGCTGGAAAACTGATCCGGATAGGGCATTTGCTGCTGAGGTAGACGGAAAATTAATCGGGTCTAACTTGGTGGTGAATTGGGGGAGCTTTGGCTATTTTGGGCCGTTAAGCGTTCATCCTGACTTTTGGAACCAAGGAGTAGGTCAACGTCTCGTTGAAGCTGCCACAACTTGCTTTGACCAGTGGAATACTCCAATGACAGGACTGTTTACTTTTGCTCAAAGTCCTAAGCATCACGTACTATATCAAAAATTTGGCTTTCGTCTGCGTTTTCTCACTGCGATTTTGGCAAAGCAAGTACAACAATTACAGCCAATACCTCAAGGAACTAGATATTCACAGATGAGTGAGGATGAACGTATCCAAAGTCTGAAAGCAATTGATCAACTCACTAATTCTATTTATGAAGGACTAGATTTATCACGGGAAGTTCTCACAGTTCAGGCTCAAGGACTGGGTGATACGGTGTTGTTATGGGATGATACAAGCTTGGCAGGTTTTGCAGTTTGTCACTATGGGGCGGGTACTGAGGCAGGTAGTAATACTTGCTTTGTCCGATTTGGGGCAGTATATTCTGGCAACAATGCAGGGCAAGGTTTCGAGCAGTTATTAGATTTGTGTGAAGCATTGACTGCGGCTCAAAAAATGTCACGTTTAATAGCTGGGGTCAATACGAGTCGAGACGAAGCTTACCGCAGAATGCTTGCTCGTGGTTTTCGCAGTGAAATCATCGGAGTTGCAATGCATAGACCTAATGAACCGGGATTCAATCGCCCAGATGTTTTTGCCCTGGATGATTGGCGATAGCCTAGGAGGCAGGAGGCAGAAGGCAGGAGGCAGGAGGCAGGAGGCAGAGGTGCAGAAGTGCAATTCCTGGCGCTGCCAATGCGAATACAGATATGTTAGGGGACTCCTTACTGTTTGAGCTATTGACAAATAAATTCTATGAAAGCTTACGAAATTCAAAGCAACGCCGGGATTGATGCCCTTGCATTAGTCGATCGCACTGAACCAAAACTCGCAGCTGGACAAGTTCTCATTCAAGTCAAAGCAATATCCTTAAATTACCGCGATTTACTTGTGATTGAAGGAGCTTACGGTGCTGGACAGAAATATCCGTTAATTCCCGTATCTGACGGTGCAGGAGAAGTTGTGGCGGTGGGGGAAGGTGTGACACGGGTAAAAATAGGCGATCGCGTAGCGGGTACTTTCTTCCAAGATTGGATTTATGGCTCTTTAACCAAAGAGAAAATGAAATCTGATCTCGGAGGCGGTATCGATGGAATGCTAGCTGAGTATGTCGTATTACACCAAGATGGTTTGGTGATATTACCAGACTATTTATCCTACATTGAAGGTGCAACTTTGCCCTGTGCAGCAGTCACAGCTTGGCATGGACTGGTGACAAAAGGCAATATTCGCGCGGGTGATAGTATTTTATTACTCGGTACTGGAGGAGTTTCAATTTTTGCTCTCCAGTTTGCCAAGATACACGGTGCTAGAACCATTATTACTTCCAGCAGTGATGAAAAATTGGCGCGAGCGAAACAGCTTGGTGCTGATGAGACAATCAACTATAAAACAACACCAGATTGGGAAAAGCAAGTTTACCAATTGACTAATCGCACGGGTGTAGATCATGTAGTTGAGGTAGGCGGTGCAGGTACTCTGCCAAAATCGCTACAAGCAGTCCGCATCGGAGGACGTATTAGCTTGATTGGCGTATTGTCTGGCAGAGGAAGTGAGATTGACCCCATGCCAATACTTTTTAAGAGTTTAACCATTCAGGGAATTTATGTTGGCAGCCGGGAAATGTTTGAGGCGATGAATCAGGTGATGCAACAGCATCAAATCAAACCAATTATTGATCGAGTTTTCCCCTTCACTGAAGCACGAGAGGCTTATCATTACCTCAAAAGTGCGGCTCATTTCGGTAAAGTCGTGATCAGCCTAATTCATAACTAACTCGTTCCCAGCTTATGACTGAGAACGAGACAATTCCTAATCTCCAATGCCCAATCTTAAACCCGACCTCGGAGAAACTGCGCCATTTCGTTAGGAGTTGGCGACATTTCTAAAGCAGTTTCTTCAGTAATCCGACCATCTTGATAGAGATTTAGCAACGACTGATTCATCGTAATCATGCCGTCAAAACTAGCTTGTTTCATCAACTCGCCAATTTCATCATACTTGCCATCTTTGATCCATTCTTTAATCGCCTCAGTATTGATCAGCACATCGTGGAAAGCAGCCCGCTTACCGTCAGTTGTGCGACACAAGCCTTGAGCAATTACTGCCACTAAAGACTCCGAAACTGCCACCCGCATTGCATCCTGTTCGTCACCAGAGTAGAGATTGAGAATCCGCTCAATGGTTTTAACAGCGCTATTAGTGTGCAGGGTTCCCATGACTAAGTGACCTGTCTGAGCGGCTTTTAGGGCGGTGTTAACTGTTTCTTTATCCCGCATTTCCCCCACCAGAATCAAATCTGGGTCTTCCCGCAAAGCTGCTTTCAAAGCGTTGTCAAATTTGCGAGTATGCATTCCCACTTCCCGCTGTTTGACTAAAGACTTGCGGCTTTGATGGACAAATTCTATCGGGTCTTCAATGGTGATAATATGCTTGGCCATCTCCTTATTGATGTAGTCAACCATCGCTGCCATTGTGGTGGATTTACCAGAACCAGTGGGCCCAGTCACCAAAATTAAACCTTTGTGGTGATGACAAATATCCCGAAAAATTGGCGGTAAATTCAACTGTTCCATAGTTAAAATTTTCAGTGGAATCAACCGCAACACCATTGCAGCCCCTTTAAGGGAGCCAAAAACATTAATCCGCACACGAGCAAAGTCATATTGAGTTGCTCCGTCAAATTCTAAATGTTCTTCAAATCGCTGAATTTCCCCTTCACTCATCACCTCCCGCAACCAATTCATAAAAGCTTCTTTATCTGTTTCTGGATAATCCGTTGATTGAATTTCTCCTCGACTGCGGAAGCGAGGTACTTCACCTACACCCAAGTGCAAGTCAGAATATCCCTGATCGTAAGCTTCTCTGATTAACTTCGCTAAAGTGAGTTGTGGAACGCTGTTTTGAGGGCGGGCTGAAGTCGGTATTGGCGGTGGACTACCCGGACGATGACCTGCGACAGGAGGAATGGTTGACATATCCAATGTTTGTGTCATCTGCCGCTGTGTACTAAAGGTTGGCGTTGGGGGTGGTGGCGGCGGCATTGGTGGCACGTTACGTCCGGCAGCAGAGTTAGAATTTAATGGAGACTGTGATTCTGTCATATATCTTCACATTTGGCAGTTAAAAAGTTGAATTAATCAAAAGTCAAGTTACTTGCTTCGATGACTTTTGGAGAATGCTTGTCTGTCAGCACTAGCTGCGATGGGAGGCGATTGAAAGTCTAGAACGACGATTAATGCATTTCATCCACCTCAACTGGTATCTTTTTTTCCTGAGATTTCACTATTCAAAAAATTTAGATAAATTATTTAACCTATCTAACCTGGTTTAACACACGTAAGGACTCAAAACACCCTGATAAATATACATAGATTTCTGAGTATTATTTAATGCATTCATCCGCAGGGTAAATTTTCTAAGTCCTTAAATGAGAAATTTATCCCAGGTATGGATAGGAATTACCAGCAATTAACAGCACAAATACTAGCAGATCATTTATTCAGCCCATCTATGAATTATGAGAACTATTACTAATTTTTATAAGAAATGTTAAGTTGAATAGGAGTAATCCCCTGGGGATCAAGGTTAAAAGCTCATACCTTTTAGGTTATATGCCTGAAGATAGATGCAGAAAAGAAGTTTTTTTAATAGATAGAAACTTGACTTTATATCCATAATTACAAAAAATTAACTGTAAACTTTAGTAAACAAATGCTCATTTTCCCGATTAGTTTTTATATACTGAATTTCACTGAAACAATTCAGTTTACTCGCAAAAAGTGAGATAAGACTGAAATTAAAATATGCCCTGTATTTTAGGAGGAAAAGTCATGGTTTCTGCTCAAAGCTCTAATCTAGGAAAGACCTACTCCTTGTTGATGATTAAAAGCTTTTTAATATGGACTTTTACATTAGCAGTATGTTTGTTGGTTGTGGGTTTTCCACTAGTTGTCTTGATGGCTACGGTCGGATGTCTGTTGTCGATTATATTGCAATCTGTGATGCCTGTTAGTGCGGTTTTGCTTGTAGCAGGCGCTCTAATAATGTTTAATGTGCTGGCAGTTGTATTTGCTGCGGGTGTGCTAACTGTTAAGGGAGTTCATCCTAGTGAAGTTAAATGGTTAAGCTGGCTGCATGGAGAGGCAGACCAAATGCAGACTACTGTTTACGCTGCTTGCCCTCTAACATGTGAGATTAAGTAGTCATTGCAGTTGAATTCGATAAACAGTGCGTCTGCCCGGTTAAGCCGGGTTTTTTCATGCTCTTTAGACATAATATTAAACTTGTGAGATTAAGTAGTGATTACAGTTGAATTTGACAAACAGTGCGTCTGCCCGGTTAAGCCGGGTTTTTTTATATTTTGTGTGATTTATCCATTTATATTTATGGTTTATGTGATGATTGACCGCCAACTATTGACTATTGCTCACAGACCATTGACTATAACCATTGGCAAATTACAGATGATTAATGACTAATGACTAATCAAAAACGCGTTTGCATTATCTTAGGTACTCGCCCGGAAGCCATTAAACTAGCTCCAGTCATTCAAGTTTTCCAGAAATCTTCAGGTTTTGAGTTGCAAGTAATTCTAACTGGACAGCATCGGGAGATGGTTGAGCAAGTTATGCAACTGTTTAATATCAAGTCAGATTACAACTTGGAAATTATGCAGGTTCAGCAATCTTTAAATGATATTACCTGCCGCAGTTTACAAGGGTTAGAAGCGTTATTCAAGGTGGAAAAGCCAGATTTAGTAATCGTGCAGGGAGACACTACCACGGCTTTTGCCGCAGCTTTGGCAGCTTTTTATCAAAAAATTCCTGTTGGCCATGTAGAAGCAGGATTAAGAACTGATGATATATTCAATCCTTACCCAGAAGAAGCTAATCGGCGGTTGATTTCTCAAATTACTCAGTTGCACTTTGCGCCGACTCCTTGGGCTGTGGAAAATTTGCATCGTTCTGGTGTTTTGGGTGAAATTCACATGACGGGTAACACGGTAATTGATGCGTTGTTAAGTGTCGCTGCAACTCAAGTAGTTTGCAATGTCCCAGGCTTAGATTGGGAATCATATCGAGTTCTGTTAGCAACAGTTCATCGTCGGGAAAATTGGGGAGAACCTTTACAAGCGATCGCTCAGAGCTTTTTACAAATTCTAGACAAGTTTCCTGATACAGCTTTGCTGCTACCACTGCACCGCAATCCGACAGTGCGAGTCCCGTTGCAGGAACTTTTAGGGAATCATCCCCGGATTTTCTTGACAGAACCTCTAGATTATGGCGAATTGGTGGGAGCAATTGGGCGATCGCATCTTTTGCTTACTGACTCTGGTGGCTTGCAAGAAGAAGCCCCCAGTTTGGGAAAACCAGTACTGGTTTTGAGAGATACCACTGAAAGACCAGAGGCGGTTGCAGCCGGTACAGCCAAACTTGTAGGCACCAAAAGTGAGGACATTTTTGCAGCTACTGCGGAGTTACTAAGCGATCCAGATGCTTATGAAGCAATGGCAAATGCAATCAATCCTTTTGGGGATGGTCATGCAGCAGAGCGAATTTTGCAGATTGTGCAAAATTATTTGGGTATTTCATCAGAAACATCAACTTATACCAATTTAATGTGAAGTTGCACATATCTCGATCCCCCTAAATCCCCCTTAAAAAGGGGGACTTTGATAGATGTTTTTCCAGTTCCCCCCTTTTTTAAGGGGGGTTAGGGGGGATCTAATTCTATGCAGCTTCATACAAAATTGGTATTAGAAACTTAGATTAAACAAAATGCAAAATTTCTGTTTTTCAGGGTGCATAAAACAGGCTTTTATATTGGTTTTTCATTTTTACCAATAAAAGCAGTTCTTGCAGAGGGCAGTAGTTCGAGCGGAAAATCACCCTCTGCTTCCCCTACGGCGGTAAACTACGCTTTTAGAACAAGGGCTTAAGACGAATGGCACTAAGAAAAGGGAAAATCGTTGAGGCAGCTCTTGTGCAGAGGAGCA